>JADZAS010000003.1 GCA_020852515.1 Phycisphaerales bacterium | reverse complement strand
TCAACCACATCTGCTACGAAGTCGGCGTGCGCGAACTGATCGTGCAGGGCTACCTCTGCCCGCTGCGCACCAAGGCCGGCGTCGCGCGGGCCGACATGAGCGGATTGCACACCCGCGCCGGTGAGTTTATCGCCGGCGAGGTCGAGGATGTCATGGACACGGATGACCTCGTGCAGGGTGCGTGCGCCGAGATCATCGAGCAAACCGCTGATCGCCGCTCGGTACTGATTTTCACCTCGGGGGTGCGGCATGGCCGGCACGTCGCGGATGTGCTGCGCAGTCGTCACGGAGTCGAGTGCGGGTTCGTCGAGGGCAACACGCCCATCCGTGAGCGCGATGCACTGCTCGAACGATTCAAGGCGGGCGAGTTGAAATACCTGGCGAACGTGAACGTGCTCACGACGGGTTTTGACGCGCCGGGAATCGACTGCGTGGCCATGCTGCGGCCGACACTCTCTCCCGGGCTGTACTACCAGATGGTGGGCCGCGGCTTCCGCCTTCACTCTGACAAGTCAGATTGCCTCGTCCTTGACTTCGGCGGGAACATTCTGCGCCACGGACCCGTCGATGCTCTCCTCATCGATGAGCCGATCGAACGCAACGGTAAGGCGCCGATGAAGGAGTGCCCGGGCTGCCACGCGATCATCTCCGCGGGCTACCTGACGTGCCCGGAGTGCGGGTACGAGTTCCCGCCGCCTGCACGGGGCGGTCACGATGCCGAGGCGACAAGCGAGGGCATCCTGTCAGACCAGGTGACGCACAGCGTCTACGAAGTGACCGATGTCTGGTACGAAGTTCATCACAAGCGCGGCGATCCCGATGCGCCGCCGACGATGCGAGTCTACTACCAATGCGGCTTTGCCACGACGTTCAGCGAATGGATCTGCTTCGAGCACAGCGGGTATCCGCGTCGAAAGGCGGAGAGCTGGTGGGTCGAGCGATCGAACGAACCCGTGCCCGACACCGTTGACGAAGCCGTCGACCTGGCACGGTGCGGGACGCTGGCGCCGACGCTCAGCATCACGATCAGGCGCAAACCCGGCAGCAGGTACGACGAGGTCGTCGGTCATGTCCTAGGCCCCAAACCCCCGCGCATCGACACCGACGAGGGCGCGGCGGAGTACGCGGCCGGCAGCACCTGCGGCATTCCCAACGACTCCATCCCGTTCTGATCGGAGGTGCTCGGATGAAGCGTTGCTTCAAGTGCCAGCATAACAAGCCGCTCGACGAGTTCTATCGCCATCCGCGCATGGCTGACGGACGACTCAACAAGTGCAAAGCATGTGCCAAGGTCGATGTGCGCCTGAACCGAGCATTGAAAGACGAGCAGTATCTCGAGTACGACCGCCGGCGCGCCTCACGGCCCGAACGCCGCGCGGCGGCGGCCCGGCGCCTGCGGATCTACAGAGCGCAACATCCAGATCGCGACGCCGCTCATCGCGCCGTGGCGAGCGCCATTCGGAGCGGGAGACTCGTGCGGCCTGATCGATGTCCAGGATGCGGACTGGTGAAACCGGTTCATGCTCACCATGAAGACTACCGCGCCCTACTGCGGGTGACCTGGCTCTGCGCACGATGTCACCAGCACCATCACGCCGTGCGGAGCTATTTCGGAGAGGTCGGGTGACAATGGAATCGTCCGCTCTCACGCGCGATGCCATCACCACCGATGTCGCCCGTTTCCTCACCCTGCTCGTGCAGCCGGGCGACGTGTTCGAAGTCCGCGCGCCCAAGTGCCTGGAGCGGCGCGGCGCGACATACACGAGCACGGTGAGCGGCTACTTCACGCACGCATCGATCGAGGCGGCTGCAGGGCTGATAGCCGAACTCGACGAGAGCGGCCTGGCGCCGGGCGTCTACCTCACGCTCAATCCCGTCAGATCCGATCTGCTCGCCCGGGCCGCCAACCGCCTCAAGCGCCGCGCGCCCGAGACGACGGCTGACGGTGATATCCTCGCACGACGCTGGCTCTTGATCGATGTCGATCCCGTCCGGCCCAGCGGCGTGAGCGCGACCGATGAGGAACTCGAACTCGCGCGGCAGCGGGCCAGCGCCATCTACGTGTTCCTGTCCACACTCGGCTGGCCAGAACCCATCGTGGCGATGTCGGGCAACGGGTATCACCTCCTCTACCCCATCGACCTGGCCGTGGACGACAACGAACTGGTGCGGCGCGTGCTCGCGGCGATCGCCGAGCACTTTGACGATGCTCGCATCGCCACCGACCGCTCGGTTCACAACCCCGCCCGCATCACGAAAGTCATCGGCACGGTTGCGCGCAAGGGAGACGACCTGGTCGGCGGCGACGGCATCGCCGCGAGGCCGCACCGCCGCTCCAAACTGATCAACGTGCCTGGCGAAGTGCGGGCCGTGCCGACTGAGGCGCTTCAGGCACTCGTTGAATCCGCCACGCCTCCTCCGCCGCCGTCTTCGCCCCCCGACCAGATCGAACGCTTTCCCGCCACTCCCGATGGCGTGCGCGTCTGGCTCGAGCAGCGCGGTGTGCCCGTCAAGGGCGTGCGCCGCAACGGCACCAAGACGATGATTCTGCTCGAACGCTGCCCGATCGACCCCGAGATCGTCTCGACCGGCTCATCGGACATCGCCGTCCTCGTCGGCGACGACGGCCTGCTCGCGTACTGCAACAAGCACAATCGCGGCGAGAACTTCACCTGGCCGGATCTGCGCCGCGTGCTCGACCCCGAGTATGCGGCGCGCGGGACCGCGCGCGATGCCGTTGATCTGTCGGGGATGATCAATCGCGATCCGCCCCCATCGCCCGAGCGTGTCAGTGCCGTCGAGCCGGCGCCGGCATCAGATGAGCCATCTGAGCCGCCCGCCACCGTTGCGCCGCCCGATCCCGGCCTGCTGCCCACCGAGCTGCTCCGCGTGCCCGGCTTCGTCGGCGAGGTCATGGACTTCTGCCTCGCGACCGCGCCCTATCCCAATCTCGTCCTCGCGTTCTGCGGTGCGCTGGCCCTCCAGGCCTTCCTCGCCGGCCGCAAAGTGCGCGACGGCGGCGACAACCGCACCAACATCTATCTCCTCGGCCTCGCGCACTCCTCGGCGGGCAAGGACTGGCCGCGCAAAGTCAACACCCGCATCGTCCACGAGATCGGCCTCTCCGAGGGCCTCGGCGAACGCTTCGCCTCGGGTGAGGGCATCCAGGATGCGCTCTTCAAGCAACCCAGCATGCTCTTCCAGACCGACGAGATCGACGGGATGCTCCAATCGATCAACAAGGCCAGGGACGCCCGCCACGAAGCCATCATGAGCACGCTGCTGACGATGTACTCCTCATCCAACAGCGTCTATCCCATGCGCCGTAAGGCGGGCAAGGAATCGCCGGGGGTCATCAATCAGCCGAGCCTGACCATCTTCGGCACTGCGATTCCGAATCACTACTACGAAGCCCTGAGCGAGCGCATGCTCACCAACGGCTTCTTCGCACGCATGATCATCCTCGAAGCGGGTCAGCGCGGCGCCGGTCAGGAGCCGAGCATCCGCGAGCTGCCGCCGCGCGTGATCGAAACCGCGCGGTGGTGGTCGGACTTCTCACCGGGCAGAGGCAACCTCGAGCACTGGCATCCGGTGCCCAAGGTCGTCCCGCACACCGAGGCGGCGAAGAGTCTGCTCGTCGAGCTGCGGCGCGAGGCCGAGGCCGAGTATGCCGCGGCCGAGCAGCGGCAGGATGCGGTCGGCACGACGGTCTGGGGTCGCGTGAGCGAGCAGGTGCGCAAACTCGCCCTGCTCCATGCCATCAGCGCCAACGCTCGGGAGCCGTCCATCGACGCCGATGCAGTGCGGTGGGCGCGGCGCCTCGTCATGCACCAGACGAGGCGGATGCTCTACAGGGTGACCGATCACGTTGCGGAGAACCCATTCCATGCGGAGTGTCTCAAGCTCATGAGGCGACTGCGTGAATCGCCGGGACGGACCATGGCGCGCAACAAGCTCATGCGGGCCATGCACGCCAAGCTCGCGGACTTCGACCAGATGATCGCGACGCTGCTCATGCAGGGAGATGTCGAGTGCGTGGAGATTCCGACGAGAACCAAGCCCGCGCAGGGGTACCGACTGTTATGACGCCGCCATGCCGATACCAGCCCTCCGCTCCGTCACAGCCCCGCGCCTCTGGTGACACTTCGCCTGGGCAAACGTCATATCCGTCCCCGATCTGTCACAGGGGCGTTGTGACGGATTTCGGTGGGCGGAAGTCTTGGTTAAATAAAGAGATAGAGAATATATCTCTCTCTATTTCTCTATCCGTCACACCCACCTCCGCGCGCCGCGTACATGCGCGAGCGCGCGTGCGCGTTAACGCGAGGGGGAGGCGGGGCCGGATTCGCGTGACGGATGGAACCAAAAGGAGTCGGAATGCTCTGCCTGCGCTGGACCACCTACTGGACGCGCGCCTTCGACCAGGGACGTCACATCGACGGTTATCGCGGCGCCGATCGAGTCGCGCGAGTCGTCGAAATGGAGCAGATCGAATCGCTGCCGATCATGCCGCACACGTGCGGGCGCGCGCGTTGTCTGTACCTGGCGCTGGTGAAGTGCGATCGCGGCTGGGAGGTCGTCGGCGTGTACGCCAGCGCGGCCAAGGCGAGGCGCGAGTGCGAGCGCGCGCTCCATTAGGTACTTCCCAGCAAATGGCGTGCCACGAGGGACGCGGGAACAGCCGCCAATGTAGAGAGACATCGAATGACGCGGCGCTGTCCGGATTTTCAGATTGGCGCGCGGTTGGGAGGAAGACGACATGAGCGCAAGTATCGATGACACAGTGCTTTGCCGCCTGGCGGGCGAGTTGTGGGCCGTGTTCGCGCCGTGGCGTGGGCCGTGGGGTGGAGGCGGCGCGGCGGCGGCGTATCTGGCGCGGCGGTCGTTCCGGTCCGGCGCGGGTCTGCGCTGGCGGCATCAGGGGCGCGATCGAGATGAGCGTGACGAGAATGTCGAAGCGCTGGGGCGGCTGGAGCGGCGCGGTCTGCTGACTCGCCGCGTCGAGAAGACGAAGGTGATCGCCACCCGCCTGCTCGACGCCGGGATCGAGCGGGCGTGTGGTCTGGCGGGTGCGCCGTGCTGGCTCGATGGCCGCGAGGTGTGTGAGCGCGTTGCCGCGCTCGATGATGAGCGGGCCACGATGATGCACCTCGGCACGCGCTGGACGGCCGAGTGGGCGCTGGCGGGCACGCCGCCGCGCTGGGCCGGATGCGGCCGTGATGAGGTTGGCCGCGCCAATCGGCGGCGGCTGTCGGTACTCGAAGAGAGGGCGATCCCCGCGCTGGTGCGCGGCTGGATGGAGAGCGGGGCTGACCAAGACGGCCGGGTGTGGTATTCGCTCACGGCCGCCGGTCGTGCGGCGCTGACGGAAGCGCCGGCCGAAGCGCCACCGGCGATCGAGGCCGACGCCGACTGCGCGCTGGCGTGGCGCGAGGGAGCACACGCCATGCAGGTCCGCCTTGCCGTCTCGCCACGTTCCGAGCGCGAGATCGGCCTGCTGCCCCTGCCGGCCCACGGCGGACCGATCGTGGGCCACGACGGTGGCCCCGGGCGCGATGTGCCCACCGCAGGCGGCCGGAACTACGCCGCTTCGGCACATCTCGCCACAGGGGCGAACGTGGGCGGCAACATGGCGGCCACCGGGGCGGCAGAATCGAGCCCGGGCCGCCCGGCTACCAGCACAAGGAGAACGGACTCATGAACGCGTTCAAGGTCGAACTGCGGCCGCTGGCCCAGATCAAACCCTACGAGAGGAACCCGCGGCTCAACGACGACGCCGTCGAGGCGGTGATGAACAGCATCACGACATTCGGCTGGCGTCAGCCGATCGTGGTCGATGGCGACGGCGTCATCATCTGCGGGCACACGAGGTGGAAGGCGGCGCAGAAACTCGGCCTCGAAAAGGTGCCTGTCCACGTCGCGACCGATCTCACGCCCGAGCAGGTGCGCGCGTATCGAATCGCCGACAACAAATCAGGCGAGTTGGCAGAGTGGAACATGGAACTCCTGCCGCTGGAGATGGGCGAACTCCAGGGCGCCGGCATCGACTGGTCGAGTCTTGGCTTCAGCGCCGACGACCTGGCGAAGATCTTCGACCCGGGCGTGCAGGAGGGCTTGACCGATCCCGATGCGATCCCCGAGCCGCCCGATGAGCCGGTCACCAAGCGCGGCGACCTGTGGATCCTCGGCGAGCACAGGTTGCTCTGCGGCGACAGCGCCAGCGCCGCCGATGTCGATCGGCTGCTCGACGGCCAGCCGATTCACCTTGTGAACACGGACCCGCCGTACAACGTGAAAGTCGAGCCTCGCTCCAACAACGCGATCGCGGCGGGCAACTCGTCGTTCAGCGCCTCGAAGAAGAAGCGCACCCATCACCAGTCGTTCGACGTGGCGCGGCAGGGCGAGAAGCGCCGTACCACGCGCAAGATGCGCGCCAAGGACCGGCCGCTTGAGAACGACTTCGTCACCGACGAAGCGTTCGATGCGCTGCTCGACGCGTGGTTTGGCAACATGGCGCGCGTGCTCATCCCCGGCGGCGGCTTCTATTGCTGGGGCGGCTACGCGAACCTCGGCAACTACCCACCGCACCTTAAGAAGAACGGCCTGTACTTCAGCCAGGGCATTGTCTGGGACAAGCAGCATCCCGTGCTGACGCGTAAGGACTTCATGGGCGCGTTCGAGATCGCGTTCTACGGTTGGCGCGAGGGCGCAGCGCACCGCTTCTACGGCCCGAACAACGTGCCGGACCTCTGGCACGTCAAGAAGGTGAACCCGGCGTCGATGGTGCACTTGACCGAGAAACCGGTCGAGTTGGCGGTCCGCGCCATGCAGTATTCATCGCGCGTCGGCGATAACTGCCTTGATCTCTTTGGGGGATCGGGGTCAAGTCTGATCGCTGCCGAGCAGACGCAGCGCCGCGCGTTCCTCATGGAGATCGACCCGGCGTACTGCGATGTCATCGTGGATCGGTATCAGCGCTTTTCCGGGAGGGTCGCCGTGCTGGAGCGCACCGGTGAGTCGCCGATTCCCATGAAGCCGCGCGAGGAGAAGGTGCGGTGAGATCGGGGGTGCGGCAACTCGCATCACTTCGCCGCAACGCCAGGCAGCGGCTCGCCGCATTCGGTGCAGACGGGCGAGGTGCCGCGCGGGTAGCCGCAGGTGGAACATTGGTTTCGGAAACGACGGATGAATCGGCGTGTCGCACCGATCGCGAGGAAGAGAACAGCAAAGGGCGTCGCATAGGCGACGCTGTTGAAGAGGAACTCGGGCCAGATCGGACAGAACGGCAGTACAACTGGCTCGATTCCAGTAGGAGGCGCGCTCTTCCATTCGAGGCCCCAATGGAGTTCCGTGACCCCTTCACGCTGGAATATCCATCGTTGATCCCAGACCAAGTCCGCAGTTTGCCAGGCGGTCACTGCCATCATGGGCCAGCCCGCCCGGCATTGATATGCGTTGCGTTTGCCGTCATGGGTTGCGGGCCACCAAACGTGATTGCGGAAGGGTTTGGTGAAGAACGCAGATTGATCAGCCGTCGCGGAGTCGAGAGCGCTGTTCTCCACGACCTCGTACGCGAATCGTGTCGACACGAAGGTGACGAACCGCTCGTCGTACGGGTTTCGGTAAATTGGCTCAAGGTTGCGACCCATTGGAATGTAGTGAACGACGATTCCCCACGCAACCGCGACATTCACGATTGCGCCAAGCAGCAGGAAAATGGCGATGCGACGGGCCCACCTGAGCATGATGTTCATTGTACTGGCCGCCGGAGGGCGGGGCGTTCCCGCAGACACAGCCGCAACGGCGGGCGCTGCGGCTGTGAATGGTTGAGGCGGGTTGGCGGGCTACTCGCTTGGGGCCGCCGCGTCCTCTGGTCCCTTCTCGCGGAGGGCGTGGTACTCGATCAGTGCATCCTCGTAGACGAAGTCGCTCGCGGCGACGTGCTTGCGATTGCGGGCGGGCACGATGCACGACCGCTCTTTGAGGAAGGCGATGGCGACGGCGACCTGGGACCACGGCGGCATGTTCGCCTCGTCGCCGCCGCCTGCCTTGAACCGGACGTCCTCCATCGTGAAGGACGCGTTGCCCATCTGCTCGATCGCGTAGGCGACATCGTCGTAGACCTGCTTGGTGCAGGCATGTTCGTAGGGGGTGCCGCGCTTGGGGACGACGCGGCGGAGCAGCGCGCCGCTCGGGCCGTCCACGATGAAGGTCTCATTGAGTTGGCGCGGCATGGGCATCGCCTCCTTCCAGTCGCCGCGCCGGCGGCGTGTAGATGTTCAGGCAGGTGGCGCAGCGGACGCGCTGCCCGTCTTCGATCCAGACAAGCAGGTCGATGTGGCGCTCGCCGCAACGCGAACAGGCGTCCTCGATCGCAACGAGGTTGTCATCGGGTGGGGTGGTCATGGTTCCACCTCCTCTCGTGCTTCGCCCAGGTCGAAGATCGCGACGACCGCGAGCAGGCCGACGAGCAGCGCGGTGCGTTCGTCGAGGTTGGCGAGTTCGCCCGCAGCGCAGGTGCGGATCAACGCGGCCTTGTCGACGGCTGGCATGGCGGCCAGCGTGTCGCGCATGGTCGCGCGGGTCTGGTCGGCATGGGCGAGGAGTCGTTGGACTTCGCGGTCCATCGTTCACGCTCCTTTCCCGATCGCGGTGAAGCGACCTTTCTCGACTTTGCGGAAGCGTGCGTCCTTGCCCTTGGCGGCGATCTCGCGGATCATCGCCGCGTAGAGCGTGGCGTGCGGCGTGGCGCCGTTGGTCTTCCAGCCCGCCGCGATGGCGCGCTCGGCGATGGTCTTGGCGTCGAGCGGCTCCTTGGCTCGCGCCAGCACCTGGGCGGCGGCGTCGAGGCCGCTGAGGCCCTCGCGCTTCTTTCGCGGCTTGGCGTCGGCCTTGCCGTCTTTGCCAGAGGTCGTCGTCGTCGCACTCGTCCGCGCTTTCGCAGCGCCGCGGTCCGGCGGCATGGTGATGCCGATCTGCGCCGGCGTCTTGCCGGTGAGTTGCTTGATCGACTGTTTGATGTGGAAGACGCCGGTGACATTGCCCGAGGCGTCCACCTCGCGGCAGCCGGTCTTTTCGTCGATGGGCGAAGTGGCGGGGACGCGGTAGAGCAGCGGCGTCTTGCCGTCGATGCGGAAGAACAACTCGTAGAGTTTGCCGTTCTTCTTCCAGCAGACGTGATTCCTGCTGGTGGGCAGGTTCTCGACCTGCTTGGCGATCTCGGCGAAGTCTGGCTTGTTGACCAGCGCGATGCGCGGCGGCGTGCGCCGGCCCTTGCGCTTCTCGACCGGCGGCGTCGCGGGCGTCGTGCCCTGCTGGGCCGCAGCCTCCTGCGCCTTCTTCACCCAGCGCGAGCGTTCCTTGCCGTTGACGATCTCGGTTCGCATGACCAGACCCTGCGCGGCGGCCTTGGCGTCGCGCTCGGCGATGCGTGCAGCATACCTGTCAACAACGCGGCCTCCGGTTTTCACGCCGGAGGCCTTGGTGCTGTCCTTCTTGCTGCCCGCCTTGGGAGGCGGCGTCGTGCTCGCCTTCGGTGGCGGCCCGACCTCGCTTCGCAATCGCTGGGCGCTCTTGATCCGCACCTTCTTCTTCGTCTCGACGTTGGTGGCGTCCCAGCCGCCGTGTCGGCTCTCGGCGTCGATGCGCACCTTGGCGATCTTGCCGCTCACCTTGGCGGTGTAGGTTCCGCCGATTCTGACTTCGTTCTTCTTCATGGTGCTGCTCCTTTCAAGAGAGCGGTTGGTGGATGTGAACCGCCGTCACGCGACGGCGAGTTCTTCAACGATCTGGAAGTTGGGCGACACCGACCAGCGCGGCCGGCCGCTGGCGTCGGTCGCGATGATGCGGCTGCTGACGTTGGACACGTCGGCGAAGGCGTCGAACATGCGCTGCGTGGCGCGGCGTGCGGCCGCGACGATGCCTTCGTTCGTGCCGTCGTGGCTCGCGACGAGGTGACCCAAGACGATGCCATCACGATCGCACGCCTCGCGGATGACGACATTGGGCGCGGTCGTGCCGCGTCGGCGAGTGACTCGTTTGCGTTCGATCTGGATGGTGCTGGTGTTCATGGTGCTCCTCTCTCACTTGCCGTTTGGCAGCGGCGTGATCTCGATGGCGCGGCCGCACGCCGGGCAGACGGCCTTCGTCGGCCGCGCCGTTTGGCAGCCCGCTTGGTACGCGCGCTCAAGCGCGTCCTTGACGCACCACACCGCGAGGTCGTGGAAGTCGAGGCTGTCGCTGCTGCGCGTTTCCAAGGTCTCAAGGCCGAGGGCCTCGCGGGCGATCGTGTTCAGTGTGTTGTCGCGTGTCTTGCTCATGGTGATTCCTTCTTGCGTGGTCGTTCAGCAGCCCGCGACGCGCTCGATCTCGAGGCGCACCGCGTGGATTTCGGAGTTGGTGCAGCGCGGCCGTCCGTGGCGATCGCTGCCGTAGATCGCCTTGGCGGTGGACGTCGCCGCCGTCCAGCGCTCTTCGTCGCTGCTGCCGCGGGCGAGTTCGAGACACGTTTCACCGAACAGAATCTGCGCCCCATAGTCGGCCGCGTGAATCTCGACGTCGCCGTTGACGCCCTTGATCGTGATCTGCGTGATGGTCATGGTGGTGGTCCTTTCCCGCGAGGTGGCGGTTGGCGTGGTGGTTCATATGGTCGTGACGTTGGCGACGAGCATGCAGGCCCGCACGACCGCGTCGATTTCATCGCGCTGACCGGCGTCGATCTCGGCGATGCCCTTGCCGAAGAGTCGTTCGGCCAGCGCCCGCCGCGTGTTGTCGATGTCGATGGCCTCGAAGCTGTAGGTCGGGGCGTAGGGGTCGCTCACCGCGACATTGGCGCAGCCGGTCTTGTAGGCGTCGATGCCCGCATCGGTGTCGGGTACCGCGCTCATCCGCACCTGCTTGTTCACCGACTGAACCCGGATCGCGATGCTCTCGATGCGCGTTCCGGCGTGGATCACCGGCGTTCTGCCCATCGCGTGGTCGCGATCCCAGAAGGCCAGGATCTGCTCGTCGTCGTAGCCCTTGGCCCGCAGGTAGCGCAGGTCGCTTTCGCTGAACATCGCGTGTTCGCGGATTCGCTTGCGGAGGTCGTCGTTGGTGGTTCGCGTCGTCATGGTGTTGGCTCCTTTCGCCGTTGTTGGCGGGCGGCGTATTCCCTTCGACCTTGCTCAGGGCCAATGGCCGCCTCGCATTGCACACATGAGGGCATGAGCAGCGCGACAATGCAAGGCGATTCGCCGAGGATTCCAGCACATTTCGCAGATTGTGGGCAACTTGGCCAAACATGTGGGCAACTCGCTAGGCATGTGCTAGGTAAGGCCGAACATCGCGCAATGTTGGCCCACGTTGGGCCGCATTCACCGGTGGCCCGATGCGTCGCCTCGGGCGCGCCCGGCGCGCCGTGCGCTACGGAGGGCGGCCGTGCTGACGCCGCGTGATGACCAGCCTGATCGACCCGGCGGCCTCAACCCGGCCGCTCTATCGGTGACCGACACGGCGCGCACGTTGACGCGCGTCGGCGGCCGGCCGATCACCGAGGCGATGATCGAGCGCGACATCGACGAGGGCGCGCCGACGAACGGCGACGGCACGATCAACCTTGTGCACTACGCCGCCTGGCTCGTGCGCGACATGGCCGAGCGCGCCGGCGCGAACGGAGGCGGCCGTGGCGATTGACCCGCGCAGCCTCAAACCCGGCGAACTGTGCCGTCTGCTCAACTCGACTCCGCTGGGCGAAGTGATCAGCGAGCGGCAACTGCACCGCCACCGCACCCGGGCGGGCTATCGCATCGGCGACGGGAGGACGGTCGATCTGCTCCGCTACACCGCCTGGCTGGTGATCGGGCGCCATGAACGCCTCGCCGGTGACGCCGCCGCCGAGGATGATGCGTTCGATGAGAATGTCGATGCGATGCGTCAGCGCGACCTGCCCGAGTCATTCGCCGGCCGGGACATCGACGCCCTGCCCGAAATCATCGACCCGGACCGCAAGGAAGCCTGCCGCCGCAACTTCCGCCTCTTCTGCGAGACCTACTTCCCGCAGACATTCCACCTGGCGTGGTCGCCGGATCATCTCAAGGTCATCGGCCGTATCGAACAGGCGGTGCTCGAAGGCGGGCTCTTCGCGATGGCGATGCCACGCGGGTCAGGAAAGACCAGCCTCTGCGAGACGGCGTGTCTCTGGGCGCTGCTCTACGGCCACCGCGACTTTGTGGCGCTGATCGGATCCGACGAAGAACACGCCAGCCAGATGCTCGAATCAATCAAGGCCGAACTGGAGAACAGCGAAGCGCTCCTGCACGACTTTCCCGAGGCGTGCTTCCCCATCCACTGCCTCGACGGCATCCACCAGCGCGCGGCCGGTCAACTCTTCGAGGGTCGTCAGACGCACATTGGATGGACAGCGCACGAGATTGTGCTGCCAACCGTGCCGGGCTCGCTGCCCTCGGGCGGCATCATCCGCGTCGCGGGCATCACCGGCCGCATCCGCGGCATGAAGTACAAACGACCCGATGGCCGCAGCGTTCGCCCGTCGCTCGTGCTCATCGACGACCCGCAGACAGACGAGTCGGCGAGATCTCCATCGCAGTGCGCCACGCGCGAACGCATCCTCGCCGGCGCCATCCTCGGCCTGGCCGGTCCGGGCCGCAAGATCGCCGGCCTCATGACACTCACCGTCGTGCGGCCTGACGACCTGGCCGACCGCCTGCTCGATCGCGACAAGCATCCGCAATGGCAGGGGCAGCGCACGAAGATGGTGTACTCCTTCCCAACCCGCGAGCAGTTGTGGGCGGAGTATGCGAGGTTGCGGGCCGAGGGATTGCGTGCCGACGAAGGCATCACCCGCGCCACCGAGTTCTACGGCCAGCACCGCGGCGAGATGGATGAGGGCGCCGAGGTCGCGTGGCCGGACCGGTTCAACCACGATGAACTCAGCGCCATTCAGCACGCGATGAACCTGCGGCTCCAGGATGAGGCCGCGTTCTGGGCGGAGTACCAGAACGAGCCATTGCCCGAAAGCACAGCCCTCGACGAAGACCTGCTCACCGCCGAACAGATCATCGCCAAGGTCAACGGTCACGAGCGAGGCGAGGTGCCCATCGGTTCTTCCCTGCTCACCATGTTCATCGACGTGCAGGCCAAGGCGCTCTTCTGGCTCGTGGTCGCATGGGAGGAGGACTTCACCGGCAGTGTGATCGACTACGGCACCGAGCCGGACCAGAAGGACCCCCACGCGTACTTCACACTCCGTGACATCCGGCGAACACTTGCGGCCGCCGCGCCCCACGCCGGACTCGAAGGCGCCGTCTACGCCGGGCTCGAGCGACTCGTCGATGCCAAACTCGGCCGGGAGTGGAAACTCGACGACGGCGCGATGGTCCGCATCGACCGCTGCCTCATCGACGCCAACTGGGGCCAGTCGTCCGATGTGGTGTACCAGTTCTGCCGTCAGAGCCGGTATGCGAACCTCGTTATGCCCAGCCACGGCCGGTACGTCGGCGCTTCGAGCATCCCCTTCAGCGAGTACAAACGCAAGCGCGGCGACCGTGTCGGCCTGAACTGGCGCATCCCCGTCATCACCGGTAAGCGGGCCGTGCGCCACGTCGTCTTTGACACGAACTACTGGAAGTCATTCGTGCAGGCGCGTCTGGCCGTGCCGATGGGTGATCCGGGATGCCTGGCGCTGTTCGGTCGCAGCGGCGGATCATCGAACCGCACTGCGACGAACCACCAACTTCTCGCCGAGCACCTCACGAGCGAGTACCGGGTGAAAACGCAGGGCCGCGGCCGGACCGTCGATGAGTGGAAACTCCGTGTGGACGGCCTCGACAACCACTGGCTGGATTGCCTGGTGGGCTGCGCGGTCGCGGCGTCGATGCTCGGAGCGACTCTCTACGGCACGGACATGCGCCCTGCGCCGCGCCGCCGCATCCGCCTCTCCGACCTACAGGGAGGGCGGCGATGAGCGAAACCACGACCAGGTCGAAACGCGAGCCCGAGCCGCGCGGGATTCTGTGCCCGAAGTGCGGCTGCGGCCACTTCGAGGTGATCTACACCCGACAAATCCTCGGCGGGGCCATTCGGAGAAGGCGGGAATGCCGACACTGCGGGCGGCGCGTGACGACGACGGAGCGGGTGGGGGGGTGAGGATGCCCAACCGCAATACCCTTACCGGTCACGGAGTGTTGACTTGTATCCCAGGCGGGACGCCGCAGTGACGACACGATTATTCGTGTCGATGTCAGCAGTTCGAATCGTCGCAGTCTTTGTCGTGTAATCCACCTGCGCTTCGATGACGCCTTCAACTCCGGCCAGTTCGTGGCGGAGTGTGACGGCGCAGGCTTCGCAGGACATGCCTTCGATCTTGAAGGCATACTCGGTCGCGTCGGCGCCGACAGCGCTGCTCGTATCGGCCGCGCCGGCGTCGAGCAGCAGACCGATGTATCGCGGAACGAAGATGAAGGCGGCGACGATGACCGCCGAGACCCAAAGCGTCGCCCGCTGCAATCGCCGGCCGCGCGACGACCGGGTGGCGCAACACCCCTTAGCGCACGAGGTGCGACGGAAGTAGGCGGAGTAGAAGCCCAGGCCGAGCATCACGATCGCGACAGCAATGAACACGCCGCGCCAGCGCTCGAACAACGCCGACGCCCCGGCGCTCGAAGCCCCGAAGGCGAGCAGGAACAGCGGCACCCAGCAGCAGGCGCTTGACAGCGCCGCTGTGACCACTGATCCGCCGATGGCGGCGAATCCCGCTCGATCAGTGGGCGGCGCCTCCGCCGCCGGCAATTCGGCTTGAGTACCAGCCGCCGCGCCCAGCCCCAGCGCTGCGCGAAGCATCGACTCGGACGGACAGCCGTCGGGCGTGTCGTAAACGCGGCAAGACATCGCAAAGTCCGTGCGGTCGCGTGCGGCAGGCTCGATGTCCACGCCGTCCACCTGTACGGTCGGCGAGCCGAGGAAGCGGTGCTCCTCGACCTCTTTAGGACCGACTTCGACTTCTTCAACCTGCGCGCTGAGTCGGTGTTCCGCGACCAGACGCTGCGCCATCGCCACGACCGGCGGGTGATTCGGACAGCCGTCGAAATAGAGAACGCGAATCTTCATGGGCAGGATCCGTCCTTTGACCGCAGCAGCAGGATCGCCCCGGCTCCGGAGACGGCGCCGGGGCGATGGGCGGATGCTCAGTTGCGATTCTGGCAGCAGGAGGGAAGCGCCGTCGCCGTGTCCGCCGCCGCCTGTTCGCCGAGCGGGCAGCGATCGCGACAGACGGGTTCACCCGTCAGCGGGCACTCGATCCGTCCCGGGCAGTCAGGGCGAGACGGATCGACGGCGGGGCAGCGGTCCCGGCAGACGAGTTCGCCGGTGATCGGACAGACGATCTTTCCGGGACAGTCGGGGCGGTCCTGCGTTTGTGAGACGAGGCCGAAAGCGCCGAGACTCGTCGCGGCGATTGTCGTTGCCATCAGTGCGAGGAAGGTCTTTCTGGTCATCATGTGCGGCTCCTTGAATGGGGGGTTGAAAGCGGCGTCGTCAGACGCCTCCAGTTGACTCTTCGTTCATTATGCGCCTTGAACCATGATTCAGGGTCAAGGGAGACTGTTGCTTTTTGCAGAAAGTTTTTTCTCGGCCCGTCCGAGGCGCTCCAACACACCGCAGCGACCGGTGCGCTCGGCAGTCCGGCAGACGCGGCTCCACCGCTGGAGAAGTTGCTCGACTTCCCGCAGATGCGCCAGTTCCCGCCGGACGCGATCGAGACGTGCGGCGATGAGTTCCTGCACCTGCCGGCAGGGGGCGGCGTCGCCATCGCGGAACCGCAGGAGCGACCGGATATCGACGAGGGTGAACCCCGCCGCCTGCGCCGAGCGGATGAAGCGGAGCCGTTCGAGCGTCGCCTCGCCGTACTGACGGTAGTTGGCGCGCGAACGCCCCTCGCAGCGCAGCAGGCCGCGGCGCTCGTAGTAGCGGACCGTCGAGGTGGCGACGTCGGCGTGGGCGGCGATCTGTCCGATCGTGTAGGGCTTGTTCATACTGTACACTCTCTGAAACGAGGTTGAACCTAGGTTCAATGTTCACGAGAAAACGGAGAATAGGCCGGATTCATCCTGGTGTCCCGGCGGTGGGCAGACGCAGCGCTCGACGCGATCCAATTCCCGGGCCACATCGCTGGGCCCTGATCTGCACTATCGAGTTTGGCGCGGCGGGGCCGCAGAGAGCCAATCGATATGGTGTTTGCGACATTGATCCTCTCCAGAACTGCCGTAGGTCGACTTGCACTGTCTACCCGTGTAACGACTTCACTCCAACCCCTCCCCATCCGCAATCTCTGAGCCTTTCATCCGTCCGTACCTGACGGATGAACCATGCACTTCCACCTCTGGATGACCCCGCGCGGCTCGTGATCGAGTTGCGCTTTGTCCCTGCGCCTGACCGCGACGACGCGGTGCAGGAGGCGTGGGTGGCGCACCTGGAGGGGCGGCCCGTTTCCACCGCGGTGAACACCTACGCCCAGCGGCAGCGGCGGTGGCGCAAACGAATGGTTGCACTCATCTACGAGGATCAGGGATGTCTGAGTCCGACATCGAGCAGGCGATCAAACAAAGCGCCCAAGGCCCCGCCAAGGCGTCGGGCGACTCGGGCAGCGTCGAGCAGCACGGCCTCGCCGAGCAGATCGAGGCGGACCGCTACCTCGAAAGCAAGAAGGCGAGCCGGGGCAAAGGGCTCAAGGTGAAGTTCGTGCAACTGGAACCGCCGGGTACGGCGTGATGATGCTCAAGCGATTTGTGACATCGTGGTTCAGCGGCAAGACGCCGGCGCCGTCCACGTCATCGCGCCCGCCGGTGCGGATCGTTCGCGCCAAGTTCGACTCGGCCCAGACCACGACCGACAACCGTCGCCACTGGGCGAACGCCGACGGTCTGTCGCCCAATGCAGCCCTCTCGCCCGAGGTCCGGCGCACTCTGCGCAACCGGGCGCGGTACGAGGTCGCCAACAACTCCTACGCCAAGGGCATCTTGCTCACACTGGCCAATGACACGATCGGCACCGGACCGCGTCTCCAGATGCTCACGGAGGACTCCAGGGCGAATGAGGTCATCGAGAAGTCGTTCGCCCAGTGGTCCAGGGCAATCAACCTGCCTGAGAAGTTGCGCACCATGCGCCTGGCCCGGGCAGAGAGTGGTGAGGTCTTCGGGATTCTCACCAGCAACCCGGCCGTCCAGGCGCCGGTCCAACTCGATCTGCGGCTCGTCGAACCCGACCAGGTGACGAGCCCGCCCGGTCGTCTGCATCGGATCGGCGAGGCGGACGGCATCACCTTTGATTCGTTCGGCAACCCGGTCGCCTACACCGTGTTGCGCCGTCATCCGGGTGATGGCGGCACGTTCGGGTTCTCGGGCGAATTCGACACTGTGCCGGCGTCCTCCGTTGTTCACTACTACCGAGTCGATCGGCCCGGCCAGTGGCGCGGTATTCCCGACATCACGCCGGCATTGCCGCTCTTTGCTCAACTTCGGCGCTACACGTTGGCGGTGATCGCCGCGGCTGAGACGGCCGCGGATTTCGCGGCCGTCATCTACACCGACACCCCTCCGAACGGTGAAGCCGAATCCCTCGAGCCGATGGACATCGTCGAACTCGAGAAGCGTCTGGCCACGGTTCTGCCCGGCGGCTGGAAGTTGGGCCAGGTCCATGCCGAGCAACCCGCGACGACGTACGCCGAGTTCAAGCGCGAAATCCTCAACGAGATCGTGCGTTGCATGACCGTCCCGTACAACATCGCGGCGGGGAACTCCAGCGGGTACAACTACGCCTCCGGCCGTCTCGACCACCAGACCTACTACAAGTCGATCCGCGTCGAGCAGAACCACCTTCAGACGTCGGTCCTCGATCGGATTCTCCGCGCCTGGCTCGATGAGGCGGTCCTCGTCGAGGGGTTGCTGCCTCAGTCGATGCGGGCGATCGGCGTTGCCACGCCGCACACCTGGTTCTGGGATGGGATGGAACACGTCGACCCCGCCAAGGAAGCCACGGCGCAGGCGACACGCCTGACCAATCACACGACGACGCTCGCGACCGAGTTTGCCCGGCAGGGACGGGACTGGGAAGAGGAACTGCGCCAAAGGGCGCGCGAAGTGACACTCATGAAGGAACTGGGACTGACTCCGGCGCAGGCACAACCTGGCGCGGACAACCCCGACGACACAGACAAGGAAGAGGACGATGGCCAAGAGCAAGACGCCAACGCGATCAGCCGTATCGCCGCCTGAGAACACGACGCCGCAATCGATCGAGATTACCGCCGCAGCGCAGATCGACATCGAAGCTGCGGCTGGCGAGGGGCAGACGGCACTGCCGCGCTTCAGGATGGTGGCGTACACCGGCAGCGCCATGCGTGTCGCGGGCTGGCGGCACGCCGTCATCCTCGATCTGGCGGGACTGAACATTCCCTCGCAGATGCGGCCGATCCGTTTCAGCCATGACCCTGCCTCGGGTGTCGGCCACACCGACGCGATCCGGATCGAGCAGGGTCAGTTGATCGCCTCTGGTCTGGTGTCGCGCGACACACCCACGGCTCGCGAGATCGTCACCTCCTCGAAGAACGGCTTCCCCTGGCAGGCGTCGGTGGGGGCCTCGGTCGAAGAGTTCGAGTTCATCCGCGAAGGGCAGAAGGTGCTCGTGAACGGGCAGGAATTTGCCGGGCCAGTCAACGTCGTCCGCAAGGCGACACTGGGCGAGATCAGTTTCGTGGACCTGGGAGCGGACGGCAAGACCAGTGTGAACGTCGCGGCGATCGCCGCGACTCAGGAGAACAACATGGACGGTGACACGAAGGACAATGCGAACGGCACGAGCGCCCCCGCCACCAACGGAGTGGTCTCGCAGGCCCCGGTCGAATCAGCGCCGGCGACCGACGACGCCTCCAAGAACGGTACGAACGCCAATGCCATTGAGGACATTCGCGCGCAGGCACTGGCGGAGACGAGTCGAATCGCGGCGGTGCGCCGCCTCTGCGCCGGCCAGCACCTCGACATTGAGGCGCAGGCCATCCGAGAGGGCTGGGATGCGACGCGCACCGAACTGGAGATCCTCCGCGCCAATCGCCCCAAGGCGCCGGCGGTCCATGTGCCGGACCAGAGCGTCAGCACCCAGATCCTCGAAGCGGCATGCCTGATTGCGGCACGGTTCGAAGACCTGGAGAAGCACTGCGAGGAGCGAGCGCTCGACCTGGCGGCCAAGCGCTTCCGCGGCGGCATCGGGTTGCAGGAACTGCTCCTCGAAGCGGCGTGGGCGAATGGATACAGCGGCCGCAACTTCCGCGACAGCCGCAATGTGCTCAAGTTCGCCTTCAACCCCGGCATTGAGGCGGGTTTGAGCACGATCGACATCGGCGGCATCCTGAGCAATGTCGCCAACAAGTTCCTTCTCGAGGGCTTCTTCTCTGTTGAGCGGACCTGGCGCAACATCACCGCCGTGCGGAATGTCAGCGACTTCAAGACCGTGACGTCCTATCGCCTGATCGGCAAGGACCAGTACGAGATCGTCGCGCCCGGCGGCGAACTCAAGCACGGCACGCTCGGCGAAGAGCAGTACACCAACAAGGCCGACACCTACGGCCTGCTGCTGGCCATCGACCGGCGCGACATCATCAACGATGACCTCGGCGCCATCACGACGGTGCCGCGCAAGTTGGGGCGTGGATCAGGCCTGAAGATCAATGATGTCTTCTGGTCGATCTTCATGGCCAACAGCGACTTCTTCAAGGTCGGCAACAAGAACTTCCTCAGCGGGGCTGACACGGTCCTGAGCATCGACGGCCTGACCAAGGCCGAGGTCGCCTTCATGGACCAGGTCGATGGGGATGGCAAGCCGCTGGGCATGTTGCCCGCCATCCTCCTCGTGCCGACGGCTCTCAGCGCCATCGGCAGCCAACTCTTCAAGAGCATGGAACTGCGCGACACCACGGCGAGCACGAAATACCCGGTGAGCAACCCACACCAGGGCAAGTTCCGCGTCGAGGTGAGCCGGTACCTGAGCAACGCCCAGTACACCGGCAACTCGGCCAAGGCGTGGTATCTGCTCGCTGATGCGGCCGACCTTCCGGTGATCGAGGTTGCGTTCCTCAACGGGCAGGAGTCGCCGACGATCGAGACCGCCGAGGCCGACTTCAACGTGCTGGGCATCCAGATGCGCGGCTACCACGACTTCGGCGTGAACCTTCAGGATCCGCGTGGTGGAACCAAGAGCAAGGGCGAGGCCTGATCAGACTCGTAACCGCGGTGACGGGTTCGTCCCACTCATCTGCGCACAGGAGATTCAACATGGCACAGGCAACTTTCGTTCACGACGGCAAGTCGATCGACTACACCCCCGGCAGCGCGGTCGCGGCCGGCCAGGTGGTGGTCCAGAGCACACTGCCGGGCTTTGCACGGACGCCGATCCCCGCCAACGCGCTGGGATCGCTGGGCGTGGCGGGCATCTACGACATCGTCAAGGTGACGGGCGCGATCAACGCCGGCACTGCGGTCTACTGGGATGTCAACGGCGATCCCGTCGGCGGCACCGCCGGGACCGGCGCGTTGACGACCACTTCGACAGGCAACGCCTATCTCGGCAAAACGGTGAGGGCCGCGGCCGAGTCCGATGCAACAGCCCGCGTGATCGTCGACCACTCGGTCATCGGCCTCCAGAGCGTCCTGACCGGCGCTATTGCCGACCCCGGCGATGCCGGAGCGATTCCCGTCGCGCAATCGGGCTACGTGGCGATCGTGACGGGCGGCTCGGAGACGCGGACGCTGGCGATCCCGACTTTTGTGGGGCAGGAACTCCTGCTGTTCATCAAGACGGATGGCGGCACGTGTGTGATCACCGTCGCGTCGGCGATCAACCAGACCGGCAACAACACGATCACGATGGCGGAAGTGAACGACTCGATCCGCCTCCACGCGATCGACAACAACGGCACGCTCGTCTGGCGTGTGGTGTGCAACGACGGCGCTGCACTTTCGACGGTGTGAAGAAGGAGACCGGAGGCTGCAGGCTGGAGACTGGAGGAAGAAGAGGTGCGCCGCACGGCCGCTCGAATCCTACAGCCTCCAGTCAGCGGCCTGAAGCCTGATCATGTCCGACTTGCTCTCCCAGGGATTGTCATGGCTCGAAGATCAGCGTCACCAGCAGCTGACGCGGACAGTGACGTACCAGCGCGGCGGCGACGAGGTGGAGTTGTCAGCAACGATCGGCCGCACCGTCTTCGAACAGGACGACCACGTGGGCGGGCTCACGCGCATCGAATCGCGGGACTTCCTTATCCGCGCCGCCGATCTTGTCCTCGCCAGTGAAATCACACTGCCCCGATCTGGCGACCGCATCATCGAGAGCGACGCTATCGCGACCTACACCTACGAGGTCATGGCGCCGGGCACGGAGCCGCCGTGGCGATACAGCGATGTGAACCGCACCACACTGCGCATTCACACCAAGCAGATGGCGAGGGAGGCGATCTGATGGCCGGCAATCGGGACACACTCTCGCGCTGGGCGGGGCCGGTTCTCACGGCCCTTGTCGCCGGCGCAGCGCTCACGGTGCAATGGGGCGTCATCACGACGAAGCTCGACCACGTCGAGAAGCGCCTCGATGAACTCATCCTCGAAGCGCGCTCGCTGCGGACCGAGTACAAGGAGATCGAGCGGCGGCTGTCGTATCTCGAAGGGCGAGCCAACGGGAGGAGCGGGCCGTAATGAGCAGCACGATCCTGAATATCGCGGATGCCGTGGTCGCGAGCCTAAACGGGGCCTCGTTCTCGATGCCCTTCACCGCCGCGCGCCGTCTCGTGCCGACCTTCGACCTGCCCGACCTGGTGGCGTTGCAGGTGAGTGTCGTGCCACGCTCATCGGCGCGCACGGCCTCGGGCCGGCGTGAGTCTTGGCTTGATTGCACCGTCGACATCGGGGTTCAGAAGCAGGTCGCCGGTGATGCCGACGCCGATGCACTGATGGCCCTCACCGAGGAGATCGCCGAGCACCTGAGCCACCAGCGGCTGGCCGGCGCGCCCGAGGCGGCATGGCTGATCACGGCCACCGATCCATTGATTGCGGCCGAGCATCTCGATCAGCAGCGCGCATTCACGAGTGTCGTGTCGGTCACTTACAGGGTGAGGAAGTAGACGAAAGGACTGACCCATGGGCTTCAAACTCGGCATGGAAGCCGTCCTCAACTACAAGGTGGACGGCCAGGGCGCCGGCGGCGCGTGGCTGGAACTGACCAATGTCCGCGATGTGACACTCAATCTCGAAGCCGCCGAGGCGGATCTGACCACCCGGGCGAACGCGGGCTGGCGCGCCAATGTCGCCACACTCAAGTCCGCCACCATCGAGTTCGAGATGGTGTGGGACACGGCTGACGCCGGCTTCACCGCGATCCGCAACGCCTACCTGAACAACGCCATCCTGGGCTTCCAGATCCTCGATGACACCGGCGGGCAGGGTTTGCAGGCCGACTTCATGATCAGTTCCTTCAGCCGCAGCGAGCCGCTCGAGGAAGGCATCACCGTCTCAGTTACGGCCAAGGTCGCCTATTCGGCCACGCCGCCCTCGTGGATCGGAGGTGCATAATGCCGACGAGTACTCTGTCACTGTCCGGCGAGATCGGCGGCGCGCCGCTGGGGGCCACGCTTCAGCGCACCGCTGACGGTTCCATTCGCCAGGGTCCGATCACACTGCCGGCCGCCGAGGCGGGCACGCTCTCAACGCGATCCACCGACACTACGGGCGTGCTCACCATCGCGGGCACGGCGCTGCAGATCGGCGATGTGATCGACATCTACTGGGATGGCGGCCGGCGCTACGACGTGGATGTGGATGGCGTGGCCGGGGACGACGTGACATTCTCCGGCGGGGCCGGCGATGTGCTCCCCGTCCAGGACACTGCCGTGACGGCGGCCGAGCAGGTTGCGATCGTCCTCGCGTTCAGCGGCGATGAACTCGTCGCCATTGGCGCGAAACTCGGAGAGCGGGGCCACCTAAGCGTGCGTGACACCGGGGTCACCGCGCTGTCGATCGACCTCGTCAAGAACGAGACATGGTTCTGGCTCGACGGCCAGCAGATCGTCAATCCGCTCGCAGGCGACTCAGTCGATGGCCTCATGGCGAGCAATGCATCGTCTGCGGCGCCAGCCGTCCTGAACCTCGGCGTGCTCTACGACTCGACGCCGTGAGCCGTGGGAACGGATGAATGTGGAGTTTCGTGAACGCGCATCGCCTGAAGATGCCATATCGGATCGGAGTGTGACATGGAGGCATACGTCTTCCTCACAGTGCACGGCCTGTTCTTCGCCTGGATCTTTTGGGTCTTCTACAGAGAGGACAAGGAACGGCAGATCAGTGCCGTGCGCACCATCCCGGACGCCAAACCGAGTGCTGCAACAGAGACTCCATCGGAGGAGGCCGCCAGTGAAGATGTTCAAGGACAACGCGGGTAACGAGTGGACCGTCGAGATCAACATCGCGGCCTTCAAGCGCATCCGCTCACTGACGGGCACGGACCTGCTCGAAGTGATCAGCGGCGGCGACCTGCTCGAACGCCTCATGCGCGACCCGGTTCTGCTCTGCGATATCCTCTACGCACTCGTCAAGCCGCAGGCGGACCAGAAGCAGGTCAGCGACGAAGCCTTCGGCGCCGCGATGGCCGGGGATGCGATCGACTCCGCCACGGCCGCGCTGCTCGATGAACTGGTGGCTTTCTGCCCCAGCCCGAGGGACCGGGCCAACCTCGGGCGGGTGCTGCTCGTGGTCCGGCAAGCGATGGACAAGGCTCGCGACGTGGTCGAGGCCCGACTGGAGGGCGGCGAGATCGAGCGGATCGTGAACGAGGCGCTGAAGGCGGCGACCTCTGGCAACTCATCTGGCGCTGCGCCGGCATCCTCGGCCTCGACCCCGCCGACCTGACACTGCGCGACCTGCTCGCGATGGCCGAACAACGCCAGCGCGACGAATGGGCGAGGACTTCATCGATCATGGCTCTCATCGCCAACACGCAGCGGAATCCGAAGCGGCAGCGGGCCGCCAGGCCGAGTGACTTCGACCCGTTCGCGCGCAAGGCGGGCGTCATGAAGGCGGATGTGTCGGTACTGAAGGAAGTGTTCATCGACGGGCGAATGCCCGAAATGAATGCGATGGCGGATCAGCGAAATCTCTCGCCGAGGGCGGAGTCTTGAGTCGTATTCGAGTGAACGGCGGATTCGATCGCGCTGATGAGCGAGTCAAGCATTTCGCGATCGACGGTCGGTTTGATCGTGATCGACAGAGTCGCGGACTTGCCGCGCCGCGTGCGGTAGAGCACCACGAGCAGCGGCCGGGTGGAATCGGTCTCGTCGATCAAGATGCCATCAATCCGATCCTGAGTGATCCGAGTCTGTGCCTGACCGTGGATGACATGAACCCACTCCGGTCGAACCTCTATGCGGCGAGGCAACAGAAGCGGCAGCACGCATGCAATGAAGATCATCGCCAATCCAGCCAATCCCGCAAACATCAATTTGATCCAAGGGACGGCCATGTTCGGGTAGGCCAAGGTCATCAGCACGATGACTCCCGCGGTCACGGCGTAGGAGATCACGAGCGAGCGAATCCAGAGCATCGGCCGAAGGAACCCAACGGACCGCAGGATTGTGAGCGAATGCTCCCAAGAAGCGCGGCGCGGCTCCCACCACTTGATGCGATCTCTCGCTTTCACCCCCAATCGTATCTTACGGAGACGGCAACATGCTAGATCTCCGCATCAAGCAGATGTTCTTCGATCGGCCCAAGGTGAAACGGGCCGTCGATGCCGCGCGTCGCAAGGTGCTGAGCAAGGCCGGCGCCTTCATCCGTCAGACCGCCCGCACGAGTATCCGCAAGCGCAAGGGATCGAGCAAGCCTGGCAACCCACCGCATTCGCACGTCGGCCTGCTGCGGAAGTTCATCCTCTTCGGCTACGACCGGCAGAGCGATTCCGTCGTGGTTGGCCCTGTGGGATTCAGGGACTCGACTGCGCCGCGCGTCCTCGAACGCGGCGGCACGACGACCGTCACCCGCCGCCGGCGCGGCAAGCGCACTGAGCGCCGCGTCCACATCGCCGCCCGCCCCTACATGAACCCGGCGCTCGAGAAGGAGCGGCCGAAGTTGCCGGAACTCTGGCGCAACAGTGTGAAGGGGGCGTGATGCGACACTGGCGATCAGCGAATCTTGAGCACTTTGCAGATCAGGCTATCGCGCTCAAAGGACTTCACGCCGTCGATGAGGTCGCTGGCTCCCAGCGCGCCGTAGCTCGCCCCGTAGGTCTTTCTCTTGCAGCCATCCTTGATCTGTTCGTACACGAGCACGAGGTACTTGTCGTGCAATGGCGCATGAGCACATCGATGGAGCTTCTGAACACAGTCCCAGAACTCCCGTTCATTCTGAACGCCGGCACCACCCTTCCACTGGAGCGCCTTCCCATCCAGTCCCCAGCAACGGCGCAGAATGTAGTATTTGAACTCGATGAGAGTGTTTCGGCCGTCGTTCTGGACGAGCAGATCGAAGCGCCGCCACTCGGTCTCCAGTCTCGCTTTTGGCAGTCTGGATTTGAGCGCAGCCATAAAGAACGACCGGTAGGTCGATTCATCTGTGTTGCACAGATCGACCACCTTGGCATGGCGGAGCATCTGCTCGAGCGCGGTCGTCGTGGCGGGCAGAATCCAAACTTCCATCGCTCCAGCGTAGCACGAAAGGTGGCGTAGTCGATGGCCAACACCCAGGGCATCCGCGCCGGAAAGGCCTTCGTCGAGATCGGCGGCGACGATTCGCGCCTGCTCCGCGCCCTCAAGCGCGCCCAGCAGCGCCTCAAGGCCTTCGGCGCTGGTGTGCGCCAACTGGGCCTGCGCGCCGTCGCCGCGTCGGCCGCGATACTCGCGCCACTCGCCGGGGCGACGAAGATATTCGCCTCCGCCGGCGATCAACTCGACAAAATGGCCGCCCGGACCGGCGTGAGTGTCGAAGCGCTGAGCCAACTCGGATTCGCCGCCGAGCAGTCCGGTGCCGACATCGAGACACTTGAGAACGGCATCCGCGTGATGCAACGCACAATCAACGATGCCCAACGCGGCCTCTCGACCGCGACCGACGCCTTCGCCGACCTCGGCCTCAATGTCGAACACCTCGCGGCACTCTCGCCCGAAGAGCAGTTCCAGACGATCGCCGATGCGATTGCCAGTGTCGAAGACCCGTCGAAGCGCGCCGCGCTGGCGATGCAGGTTCTCGGAAAGTCCGGCACCAAACTTCTGCCACTCCTGGGCAACATCCGCCAACTTCGCACCCAGTCTGGCAGCCTCGGTCTGACGATCTCGACCAAGGACGCCTCCAGCGCGGCGCTCCTTACCGACACGCTGAACATCCTCTGGCGCACCGTGCGTGTCGGAGCCTTCGTCATCGGCTCGGCCCTGGCGCCGACGATCATCGATATGAGCAATCGCATCACCCGCATCATCATCGCCGCAAACGAGTGGATCAAGGCGAACCGCGACACTGTTGTGTGGGTGGCCAGGGTCGGCGTGGCCGTGGGCGGTGTGGGCGGGATTCTCATCGCGACTGGACTGGCATTCACACTTCTGGCTATCGCCGTCGGTGGCCTGGCCGGCGCACTGGGCCTCGCGGCCGCGGTCATCGCCAAGGTGGGTGTGGTCCTCGCCGCGATCCTCTCGCCGATTGGGCTGCTCATCACCGCCGCCGCGTTGCTCGGCGGCACTGTGGTTGCATGGTCCGGCGCGGGTGGCGCAGCGCTCGACTGGCTGCGCGGCCGCTTCGACCAACTCGGCACCTTCGTCGGCACCGTCATCGGCGGCATTCGCGACGCCATCGCCGGCGGCGACATCGCACTTGCCGCGCGCGTGCTGTGGGCGGGTCTGCGTGTCGCATGGGAACAGGGCATTGCACCCCTGCGCCAGGCATGGATCGGCTTCAGCGCCGGCTTCCAGCGAGCGGCCATCATCGCCTTCTCCGGGGTCCGCAAGGCATGGATCGAGGTCCGCGACTGGTTCGAACGCAACTTCCCCGACTTCACCGCCGGCCTCGCCAAGGGCTGGGCGAATCTCGCCGCGGGCGTGCAGCGCATCTGGGCCCGGGTGACGAACTGGCTCGCTGACCGTTTCACCGAGGTGATGGGTCTGCTCGATGAGTCGCTTGATGTCGAGGCCGCCAAGGCACTCAATCGCCAGGAACTCGACGCCGATCTCGGCGGCATCGAATCGCAGCGCAAGGATGCGATCGACGAAGCCGAGCGCCGCCGCAATCGCACCGATGCCGAGCGTGAGCAGGAGAAGGAGTCGGCGCTCAATGCCGTCGATGCCCAGCGAGCCGAGGCGCTGGCCGATCTCGACGAGCAGACCACCGAGCGTGTCCGCCAGGCCGAGGAAGCGCTAGCCCGCACGAAAGAGGAACTCGAGGCAGCGCTCGCGGCCGCACGCGAGCGTCGTGAGGAAACGCTGGCAGATGGGCAGGATCCGGCATCACTCTCCCTCCAGCGTCTGGCCGACCTCGGCGATCAACTCGATGCGCTCGCCAGTCGCGTCAGTGTGCGCGGCACTTTCGACGCCTCGGCCGTGCGCGGCCTCGCCGCGGGCGATGACTCTGCCGAACGCACCGCGCGTGCCACCGAGCAGACCGCACGACACACCAAGCGCCTCGTCGAGGCGTCCAGCAAGGGGCTCGCCTTCGGATGAGCACGGAAGTTCAGGAACGCGGGATCAGCAGAACCTCCACCAGCGGCCGGAGCCCATCCACCGAGCGCCTGTACTGGGTGCGCGGCACGAGCGATGATCTCGAAGCCCTTACCGCGCTCGAAGCCGAGGCTCCGTCGTTCCACGGCGGCCTGCCGCTCTATCAGGTGCGCGTCGAGGAGGCCGGGCCCGATCTCTACGACGGCACCGTCACCTACCAGGTCGATTCCTCGACCGACCCACCCGACACTGGCGAGAGCACCTTTACGTTCGAGACCGGCGGCGGCAATGAGCACATCACCCAGTCCCACGCGACGATCAGTTCCCACGCCCCGCCCGGCAAGACCGCGCCGGACTTCAAAGGCGCCATCGGCGTCACGGCCGACAGCGTCGAGGGCGTGGACATCGTCGTGCCCGTCTACCAGTTCACCGAGACGCACTACCTCGACGACAGTCTGGTGACGCCCACATATAAAGGTACGCTCTTCGCCCTCACCGGCCGTGTAAACGACGCCCCATTCAAGGGCTTCAACGCGGGCGAGTGCCTCTTCCTCGGCGTGAGCGGCTCCAAACGCGGCCAGGGCGACTGGGAACTGACCTTCCGCTTCGCCTCGCGCCCTAATCGAACCGGCCTGAGCATCGGCGACATTACCGGCATCGACAAGAAGGGCTGGGAGTACCTTTGGGTGCGCTACGCCGAGGCGGAGGACGCCGGCGCCGGCGCGATTGTGAAGCGCCCGGTCGCGGCCTACGTCGAGCGTGTCTACGAGAGCGGCGACTTCACGGCATTGGGGATCTGACCATGAGCGGCGACTCCCTGCGCAAAGTGAAGACCGGCGACCCGCTGCGCATCCCCGCAGGGGCCTACAACGCCTTCGTCGATGCGGCGATCGATCATCGCCGCCGCCAGCATGAGGAAACCCGCGAGCCCCAGCGCCTGCGGCGCGACAGTGACATCATCTTGGTGCGCAACGACAGCGGATCGACCGTGTCGCGATTCGGCATCCTCGGCCTCGACGCGCCGATCGTCGCCCCCGGCAGCGCGATGGAAATCGAACGCATCGCCTTCATCGGCGTCACACCGACATCCGGCCACGCGGGCCGGTTCGCCGTCCTGCTGGAGACGGCGGCCGCCGGCGCCATCGTCCGCGCCGCGGTCGGCGGCGTCGTGCCCGTTACGATCAACGTCAACGACGCCAATCACAACTACGTCGATGTGGTTCCCGGATCGACGACACGTCTCCAGACGGCGCACAGCGGCGCGGCTCACATCCTCTGGCGTGAGCCGAGCGTTTCGCTGGGGATCGCAGCGGTCGTGCGCCTGCCCTCCATCGCGGGCGTCAGTTGCCTGGGCGACTGTCTCGAATTCGACGAAGATGGGTGCCCGGCCTTCGATCTGGACACCGCCAGCCAAGTGGTCGCCACCGTGGTCACAGGCGGCTCGCTCTCCATCGTCGCCGGCACGCCCAAGAAACTCCGCCTCACGCTGACCCGCGCGACCGTCACCTTCGATCGCAACGCCTGCGGCGTACTCGTCGGCGTCTCGTCGAGCGGCGCTTCCTCCGTCACTTCCGATCTCAACCTCGATGAGTGTCCATGATGGCGCTGGTGCTTGGACCATCAGGCAATCTCCTCCTCGCGCCCAGCGGCAACCTGGCGTACTCACTCAACTGCTGCTGCGACCTGTGCGACTGCTGCGAGGAGATCATTTGCGGACAGGACACCGTCCACCTGCCCGCGTGCGGCGAGTTCCCGGTGCGCTACATCGGCTTCACGGCCGACCTGAACATCACGCCGTGCCAGAACACCTGCATCCAGTGCGGCAGTCCGCACAAGGCCGTCGGCCTGGGCACGAACGCCAACATCTCCCGCACCGGCAAGAAACTCGCCTGCGCCTCGACCGACCTGAATGATGTGCTCATCCCCTCGCCGGAGAATCTCTGCAATCACGCGAGCCGCTGCCGCGTGTGGCAGAGTTGCGCCCTGCCGACCGACACCGTCACCGGCCTCCAGATCGCGCGCTACACCGACATCGGCGTCTTCAACTGCACCGGCAACTTCAACTTTTACAACACCGGGACGCTGCTCATCAACCTGGCGTACGACCATGCCAACCTGCGCTTCATCCTTGCAATCTGGCTGGGCGCCGGCGCGGGCGGTGAGGCGACGGGCCTGCTCTTCCTCGGCACCAGCGCCTTCGATGCCCGCAACCTCTCATCCTACAGCGCCTTCCCCCTGACCTTCACCAACGCCCTCGGCTCATGCAACTGCCCCTGCCCCGGCGGCCTGGTCCAACGAATCTTCGCCACCGGCGGGACAGTAACGCTCCACTTGCACGAGACCTGCCAGGAGGAGTGCCCGACCTCGTTGAACGGCGGAGGTGATGAGCCACAGGCACCATCAACATCAACGGCCATCTCGACTCCGCCGCCGCTCCCCACGGTAGCCAGCCCACGCGAACCCACCGCCACCTCCGGCCCGCCCATCCCCCCACACCGCTTCGCCGACGCGACGGTGCTGGACCTCGCCGACACACACGAAGAGCGCCGTTGCCGGTGCAGACGGCACGTCCCGTGAAATCGCATTGCCCCGTCTCCCTCTCCGCCTCAGCAGCGGGGGAACAACCTCGTTCACGGAGAGCCCCTTCCCAAATGTGCGCAACTTGACGGATACTACCGGGCAATTCGCCTTTGCCTCGTGTCCGAACCGCCCCCCTCTGGCTGCGTGAATCCAGATCACGAGCATCGCGATGCCCTCACTTCGGCTGGTGCTGCTGATAGGTCGGCTCGGTCGGCTGCGATGTCGGAGGTTGTAGCGCTTTCGGGGGCCATTCCGGGCGTTGGGGGAGGTGGGCGGTGCCAAGCCCACGAGCTTGATTCACGCCATGACCCCAGCCACCAAGTACAGAATGGCTGCGATTCCAGCGGCCGCGAAGTTATACGGGGCCGCGTAGCGCAAGTACTCGGCGTGGTCCGCGTGGGCAATGTTCGACGACATGTTCGTCATCCCCGCGACAGGTGAAGTGACGTCGCCAAACGTGCCTCCGGTGATGACGGCGGCAACGCAGAGGGGAACACTGGCATCGACAGACACCGCCAGGGGAATCGCAAAGGGCATGATGAGCGACGCGGCCCCCCATCCTGAGCCAATGAAGTAGGTGACGGAAGCCGAGAGAATGAAGATCGTCACCGCCATGCTCCAGACAGGCAGGGAACTCCCCACAAGCTCTTGAATGAACAGGTTCATCCCGAGCTCCTGTGAAACGGCGGCCAAAGGCCAGGCGACGGCCAGGATCACCAGGGTCGGCATGATCTCGTTGCCACCAGAGATAACGTCGGAGACCATCTCCTTGATGGCGTAGTTCTGAAACGCATAGAAGACAGCCGTCACGAAGATCGAGATGAAGAGCGCGACGAGCATCGCCCTGTTCGGCTCGGCGTTCGTGAAGAACCAAAAGAAGAAGATGCTCAGTCCAATGACCGTCAGCATCGGCAAGACGAGATTAACGATTCGCGGCTCGATCACGGGCGGCGTCGCATCCATCGCCATGGGTGTCTTGGCAGGCGCCGCGTGAGCCGCCGATGCCTTGGGGCTTTTGTCTTCTTTTCGGAATGTGTAGAACACCGAGAGAAAGGTGATCGCGATGACGACAAGGCTGAAGAACTCAAGCGGAATGGCTCTAAGCCAGATTGAGTAGGCGCTCGTCTGGTCGCTGACTCCTGCGCTCTTCAAACCGAGTGCGATGATCGCCACGTTGAACCCCACGTACGTGGTCGCAATTGGAATGAGTTCGACGACAGGGCTTGCCGTGTTGTTGAGCATAAAGGCAAGTCGCGCGCTGGCGATCCCGTTCTTCTCCGCGAGCGGCCGCGTTATCGACCCGGCTCCGACGATCCGGAAGCCGCAATCGATGAAGGTCACCGGAATGAGCGCCCACAGGAGATAGAAGACGCCCTTCTTACTCGCCACGTGGTTTCCTGCGAGGGTAGAAAACGCTTGGATGCCGCCCGATTTCTTCATGATGCCCATCAAGCCGCTGAACAAATACAGGAAGAGGAGCACCTGAAGGCTGTCCTCATCCGTGAGTGTGCTGACAATCTGATCCACAGCCGTTTCAAAGCCGCCGGTGATCCGCCGGTCGAGCAGATAGCCACCCAGCAGCAGGCCAGCGAGCAGCGACGGTATGATTCGCTTGAACCAGACCGCGAGCGCAATCGTGAGAAGCGGGGGCAAGACCGAGAGCCATGTCATGTTGGTCATTCAAATCCTCTAATGAATTGACGAGCTACTGTCGCGCGTCATCAAACCATGTATCGGTTCCAACTCCCGTAACGTTCCCGAACTTCTCCGCGACGGAGGCTGAGCAGGATCAGGGCGGCGCCGACGATGATGGCGTTCCAGCGCGCGCCGGCGCCGGCGCCGGACAGGAACCACGGCGCCGCCGCCACCCACAAAGCCATCACGACGTTCAGGAATCGCACGCTGCGCGCGACTTCGCCGAAGGCGATGACCGACCAGGTAACGATCAGTGCGCCGACGACGTGATGGCTGTGCGCCGCGGCGTCGCTCACGCCCAGGACGCTCGGGGTGAACATCAGCCACACGCCCAGCGCCGCGCTGGCGATCATGTTCCAGGGGACATTGTCCAGGTTCATTGCCCTGATGACCTCGCTCGCCGCCGACCGGGAACGATCCGATGGCTTCATCGCACCGCCGCCGGTCGCGTTGCCGCTGTCGAGCGTTCCGCCGAGCCAGAACGTCCGCCACAACGGCTTGCCTTCGCGGCGGGCGCCGAGGAGGAACTGAAGCATTGCGATCACCTCGTCCAGGGCCGGCGAGATCATGACCAGCATCGCCGCCGCCGTAATCAGGCAGAGCATGCACCACGCGCCGACGGCCACCGGCTGGAGGATGATCAGCACGATGCTGACGATTCCAAGCGGAATGACCAGCGCGCCGAACATTGCCACCATCCAGGGCATGGTGCGCCAGCGGTCTCGGCCGCCCATGAACCCCGAAAGCGCTTCGATCAGGTACGCCGCCGCGCCCAGCCCCGCGTCGGAGATGGGGAACATCTTCGAGACCTCCGAATCCAGCACCTTTCGTGTGCCTTCTCCTCCAGCGAAGAACGGATCCCACGCATGATTGATGTAGCCGAGTTGATAGGCCGCGAGGTAGCGCGAGATGAAGAAGCCCACCAGCGCCAGCGCGATGATCGGTCCGCGCTGAAGCCACGTCGAAGGGTTGTAGCTCCACCCCGGCGGAATCTGCGGGCCCGGCGTCGTCATCAACTTGTGGTGGGCCTTGCCCGGCATCATCGGAATGAGCACGGAGAAAGCGATAACCAGAGCGCCGATCAGCGTGTCGTTTGCGTAGCCGGCCGCATCAGGCGACCAGAAGACCAGCGGGGCGAAGAGCAGCCAGAGGCCCGTGAAGCAGATGCCCCACCGCGCCAGGTCGAGGCGCGGCCAGAGCGTCATCACGCCCAGAAGGGCGATGATCGCGCCGCTGATGATGTCGCTCCAGGTCATCGCCGCGCTGCGATAGCCGAAGGTGAATGGCGCGGTGAGCAGCCACAGCCCGAGGATGATGTTGGCGAAGTCCCGCCAGACCCATTGGGCGAGCATGTCGCGCATCATCGTCGCGTGATCGTGCTCGCCGCCCACCTCACTATGATGGGTCGGAATCTCACCCTGTGGCGCGTGGGTATCGTGTCCTCGCGGCGCGGCTTGGCCATGATTTGATTCCATTGGCGTTCTCCGATTGGTCGCGAGCGAGCGGACCGGCGCCATCAAGACTTTCCGGTGAGATCGTTCTCGCGATAAAAGCCGTCTGGGTCGGTTTTGAGCGCGGCGACCATCTTGGGAATCGTCTCGCGCAGGCTCCGCCGCGGGGACCAGTCGAGCAGGTTGCGGGCGCGGGTGATGTCCAGCGCGTAGTGGTCGTTGGCGCGGTCGATCATCCACGACTTGATGAACGGGTTGGCGCCGGGGAGTTTCCCCATCACCCACGTGCCGGCCTTGGCCAGCGGCGCGAGCACGCCGGGGACCTGGAGCGTCTCCCACTCCTCGCCGTGGATCAGGCGGGAGAAGGTGTGCTGGAGCTCGTCGTAACTGAGCGGCTCGGGCTCGCCCAGCAGGATCGGCACTTCCGGCGGCAGTGCGGCGCGGCGCTCGACCGTGAGCGCGATGGCGTCCACCAGATCGTCCATGTGCAGGAACGATTGGCCGTGCGACGTGCTGCCGGAATAGATGCGGCTGGTGAACTGCCGCTCGCTGATGCGCTGCATCTGGTGGGCCAGCGGGATCGAGTGGCACTGGTCGTCGTACACGCCGGCGATGCGCAGCAGCACGGCGGGCACCTGGCCGCGCTCGGCGTGGATGAGCTGCTCGGTGCGGACTTTCGATTCCGGGTACGCCCACGTCGGCTCGATCGGCCAGTCTTCGTTGATGAACTGTCCCGGCTCGGCCGGGCGATGCACGAGCATCGTGCTGGAGAAGACGAACTGTTCGACGCGCAAGCCGGCGTCGCGCAGCCCGCGCAGCAGGCGCCCCGTGCCGCGCACCGTGATCTCGTCGTATTTCGTGCTCGGCTCACCGAAGAAATCGTAGTAGGCGGCCAGGTGGATCACCGAGACGACGCGCGTCCCGTGATGCTCGCGGACGGCGCGCAGCCCTTCTCGCACGCTCTCGTCCGACGTGATCTCGACGGGGATGTGCGTGCATCCGGGCGGCGGCGGACCAGGCGCCTTGCGGTCGAAGCCGACCACATCGCTGAAGCGCCCGACGAATCGCCGCATGACGGCATCGCCGATCCTCCCGTTGGAGCCCGTCACGATGACGATACCTTTTTCCTTTGTCATAGATGCTCTCCCTGCCGTGCCGCCAGCGACGCGAACACAGACCGGAAAACGGGACGGGTACCTGTCCCGCTTTCTCCTGTCCCGTTGTTACCCTCGGTCTTGTCAGTGGATAATGTGCTCAACATCGGTTTGCTTTCATGGTTAAACGTTCACTTCGCAGGCAGCTTGTGAACTCAGGATTTCTTGTTGGACATTTTGGCAATGATGACCACCAGCAGGACGACCACCAGAATGCCGATCGTCCACCAAATCCACATCCCTCCGCCCATCCAGCCATTCATCCATCCGTTTGAATGATTCATTGCAAATCTCCTTTCGTTGTGCCGCGCACAGCCCACCATCTGGAAACCCAGAAAGCGAGCGGAGGCAGCAGTGTCATTCGCAGCAGCGGCCACAGGACAGCGCCAAGCCCGCGTACTCCGGGCATGCGCTCCGTGTAAGACCATCGTCCGGCGGCCAGCGCCGCATAAACCAACCCCCAAAGGGCCGCCGTGGCGTTAATGTCCCAGCGGCCGTGCAGGCCCCAGCCCAGATCACCAGCGGCGAGCGCGCCCGCCGCGTAAATGCCCAAGATATTTCCCACATCTCCCACCGCCGCACGCGTGCAAGGACCGAGCGTGCTGGTCAAGGAATGTCCCGCTGTTTCGACGAAGGCAGACATCTGCGCCATTTCCCAGATGTCGTTCAAAACGACACTCGCCAATACGGTGGCCGCAAAGAACCGGCCCAACCGCCGCCAAGGCAGGCTGGAGTGGGCATCGGTTGTGCTCATTCCGCCGCTTCCAGCTTGGTTGGCGTGGAGATTGTGCTGCGGTGTGTTGTGGCGTTCAGCAGTCATTCGTGTTCCTGTTAATGTTCTTTGACGGGAGAGCCCGCCGATTCATCTTCCCTGTCCGTCATCCCCGTCATCATCCGGCATCGCGATATGTCGCCGTTCACGATGCGGAACTGATACTTGTTGCCGCGCGATGACGATACCGTTTGCCGTTCTCATAGATGCGCTCCGTACCGTGCCGCCACCGAAGGTTTGCCATCGTACGTTTTCATCCCTCGACCGTCACCATTTTCCGTCGGCTTCGCCCGCGCCACTACCGTTCCGGCCGCTCATGGCCGTTTGTGGATCGAGCCGGTCAAGCGGCATCGACCTCGCGCCTTCGGCATGGACCTCACGACACTCGACTGGCGTTCGCACATCAATCACGTCCACGGATGCGCGTTCGTTGCGTAAAGCCAGCAGTTCGCTGGCGGTTATCGAGTTGACATTCATGCATCACCTCGTTGCAAGCCTGGCCCGTTCGATCCTTCATTCACGGTCAACCGAACTGAGTGTCCAAACCAGGCAGGTTGCTGCCCTCGCGGATACTTCTGCCGCATGAGCGCCTCGACGTCCTGCATTGAGCCATCCGCAGCCACCCAGCCGTGATCGAGATCGGGAAAGTCGATGTGGCAATTTCTCGCACTTCTTGCCGTCGTAGAAGCGTATCGGGCACCAGAACGATTCGACATTGCGGAGCATTTCGCCGCCCAGGGCATATACGCCGGTCATCCAGTCGCAGTACAGGCACCAGATCAGATCATGGCCAATCAAGCCGTCGAACTTCTGACGACTGATGTTCACCCAATCGCCGTGGCGGTAACGCGGAAATCCCAGCAGCCAGATCAACGCAGGGTATGCGATGATCTCGGTCAGGCGAATCGGCCAGAGAACTGGCAGCCCGATCAACGTGACGATCAACGCCGCATGGTTCCGCCAACGGCCGTAATGTCGACTGATGTAGCCCACCAGTCTTGCGCTCCCACGACCGCGACGATGCACGAGTTCGTGCAGTGCAATCCATGAGTAGAGCGCGACGACTTGTCCAAGCATGGTCCCAGCCACGGCGGCCCAGCCGCCGGCAATTCCAGCGATGATCCACGGAATCCATGTCAGCGCCGCCACGATGACATCAAGCCAGGGCGCGCGTGCGCCCCACCAGATCCCGGCGCCACCCTTCGATACGGCGCGCGGTAAATACGTCAGCGCCAACGCCAACAGAAACAGCGCCGCCCATGCTACGCCAACAGCGATGACAAGTGTGCGAACGGATTCATTCATGTGGATTCACCGGTATCGTGTTTCTCTAGTGGTGCTTGTACCAACCGACTCCCTTGATGTCGTTCCACGAATTGATCTGGTGACAGAGAAAGCACTGCGATACGTCCGCGTGCGCAATACCAGCGACTGTCATTGAGACCATCTGGAAGTGCATCATGTAATGGCTTGGCGGCGCTTGGTGGCACTGGGCGCAGTCGGTCGAGAGCGCTGATGGATGGCGGAACTCTGGGATCGTCCACGCCGTCGTCGTGCTCGTGCCGTGGCAGGAGGCGCAATCTGTTCCAAACAACATGCGGTGAGGATCCTGGTTTGAGTGGCACGCAGCGCAATCGAGTAGTGTTTCCTCCGGCCGAATGCGCGGGTGGCCAGCTGGGAGCGACGACACCTTCACTCCTCCAAAAGCAAGGTTGAACTTCGAGCGGCTCATGCCGATGCGCGCCAGCACCATGTGATCCATCAATACCGGCCGGTGCGCCGCTCCGCCATGTTCGATGTGACATCCGCGACAATCCGTAACATTCGCGTGAAAGGCAGTCGTCTGCTGGGATAACAACAGCTCGTTGCTCGCATGGCAGACGATGCACCTGTCAGCGGTTACTCCACGGTGAGGGGTGTGACACGCTTCACAGTTCGTTTCAAGAAACGCGTGCTTGGCAGAGAGATCGCCGGGACTCACCATCGCTTGCCATGTCGAAACGGCCGTCGATCCTCGCTTGTGCATGACTGCGGGGATGCCGATCGCAGCGGCAAGAGCGCCGATCGTTACAACACCATAGATGAGCGGCAGCGGTGTCATTGCGGGACGAGCCACCGGATTCCGAAATACCACTCGGACCAGATGTGCAGCACCAGAAGCGTGTAGAGGATTATCGCGATGACGATGTGGCACGCGAGCCACTTGCCGAACGCGTCCTTGGCTGCTTGCTGCGTGCGGATCGCGTACTCCATGTCGGCGATGGACTCCGACAGCGACACGGCCTTCGCGACCGGGTCGAGCGACTCCCCGGATAGTCCGCCGCCCCTCGATGAAACAAAGAACGGAGCCGCGAGGCGTCCGAAGACGCTCGACCTTCGGCGGATGCGCACGACAGCCTCAGGATTCACGACGAGATCAGATGCCAGAGCGTCATACTGTTTCTGGAGGGCTGTGAGCGTGACTTGCTTCTCGCGGATGTCAGTCAAAACGCGGCCCATGAGGTACCGGCCGACGAAGCCGCTCACGACAACGATGAGCATCATCAGCGTCAGCGCGATCCCCACCGTGCTGTTGAACTTGTGGCTGCTGTGAAGGATGGCCAGGATCGGCCCGACGATCCCCGCGTAGATGTGGATCGCCAGCAGCGTACGCATCGAGACGTGCGACACGATCCTTCGCTTCAGGAACGGAATCCGCTTGATGAACAGGTACAGCAGCGGCACGAACATCAAGGCCGCGGCCGAGATGCCGAGGATGCCGCCCGCCAGGCTTCCGGCGAATCGCTCATCGCGATGGAACACGAAACCCGCCGCCAGCACCAGCAGCAGGACGACCAGACAACTCACGATGACGCGCTCACGCTCCTGCATGTTCAGGCTTCCACCTCCAAGCTTTCGCCACCGAACGCCTTGGCTTGACATGCGAGGATGATGCCGCGGGTTTTGTCCGCGGGCGGCAGACCTTCCTCGACGGCCATTGTGACCGCGCCCTTGCGGAGTTTGACCTTGCAGGCCCCGCAGGTGCCGACGCGGCAGGAGTAGTCGATCGAAACTCCGACGTGCTCGGCGGCTTCCAAGACGCTCATGTCTGCTGGTAGTTGCGCGGTCTTGCCGGAGATTGTGAAGAGCACGCTTGGCACTTCTGGGGCATCCGGATCCGCTTGCGCCACGGCGGCCTCAAACGCGATCTGGCGCTCGTGCGGCCTTTGACCCGGTGGCGGACCGAAGCCCTCGGACATGATGCTCGCTGCAGCCACCCCGAGTTCGAGCAGCATCGCACGCGTGACGTCCATCATCGGCGCAGGGCCGCAAAGGTGAACGCGCCGGCTGGCAATGTCCGGTACTGACTGTGAGATCAATTCTTTGGTGAATCGGCCGCGCAAGCCGGTCCACTCAGTTCCGTCAGCCCCAGTCACTGTGGCAACGACATGAAGGTTCGCGTGGCGGCGGTGCAAGTGTTCAAGTTCGGCGCCGAAGGCAAACTGATCGGGCGTACGACATGAGAAGAGCAGGTAAATGTCCTTGGGCCACGCCCGATCGGTGAGGTAACGAATCACGCTCATCAGGGGCGTGATCCCCACGCCGGCGCCGATCAGCACGATGCTCTCGGCTTCCTTGCCGGTGAACGTTAAATAGCCCTGCGGCGCAGACACTTGGAGAAGCGTCCCCTCGCGGACTTCATCGCAGAGATACCGTGAGACGAATCCCTGTTCCTCACGCTTCACGGTAATCTCGATGTAATCGCGCTGCGCTGGCGACGATGCGATCGTGTACGAACGCTTGACGGTCCTGCCGTCTCGGGCGACCGTGAGGGTCAGGAATTGTCCGGGGAGGAAGGTAAACGGGATTGGGCCGCCGACGGGTTCGAGCAGGCGGAAGGTCTTGATGGATGGCGTTTCGGCGAAGATCCGTGCCACGCGGAGGGAGCCGCCCCACGGACCGCGCGGCGCCTCGGTGAGACGCCGCAGCAGCGTCGAGGCGCGGCGCATCTTCAAGAAGTACATGGCGATCATTGCCAGCGCAAAGCCGATGAGAATCACCATGAGTGCGAGGTGCGCCGCCGAGAGGCCGAGGAGGGACCATTGTTCCGCGGGCGCCGGTGATCCGGGCAGGTTCATCTGCGACCTGAACCAGTTCATGGCGATGGTTCGTCCGTCCTGATTCTCGGAGAGCGCGCGGTGCGCGGCGAGGCCACTGTCGAATCGCGCCATCCCTTCGCGCAGCAGCGCGACCGCCTCTTGCATCGCTTGGTAATCGTCCGTCGGAGCAGCACGCACTAGTCGATCAAGTCCCTCGGCCATCAACACGGTGCCACTCTTCATGCGGTCGTGGGCTGCCGCTTTCACTTCCGCCCGCTTCTCCGGCGGCAGGCCCGAAAGCTCCATGAGCGTCGGGTAGAGCTCCTTGGGCGGGGGAGCACCCATCCCCTGCATCATCTCGGCCATGCCTTCCATCCCCCCCGCCCCACCGGACGGAACGCCAACCTCGGTGGGGCTGTCCTGACCTGGATGATGGCTGGCGTGCTCGTCCTGAGTGACCTGAGCGCCCAGCAGGATCGTGAACGTGAGGGCGATCACCGTCGCAAGCGTCGATGAGAAGTGCGGTCGAATCATTTGTCCTTGGCTCCCAACGACTCCCGATACGCACGCCGAACGACTTCGTCGCGCTGCCACTTGCGGAAGTTGGCGACACTCACTAGGCGGCCCGCGACGATCCCGACGATGAAGTACACGCCGATCATGGCGTACTGGTCCGCGTTACCGAGTCCCGACCCTCGCCAGGACCACAGGAGGTGAGCGAGGTAAAGCACGCCAGCCGCCAGTGCTGCCAGGACACCTCCGCGCGTTCCGAACGTAACCGCGCCGACCAGGATGGGCATGAAAAACAATCCGGCGAGCAGGATGTGCAGTCCATGCAGGGCGTGCGTCCGTGTGCCCACCAGAAAGTGCAGCAAAGCGATGGCCGCCGTCCAGAGGATGACGCGACGAAGTTGGAACCGCCGTTGTTCGTCCACAGGGTGAATCCTCAGTGGATCTCGAGCACGCGGTTCATCGTGCCAAACGAGTTGCGCACGCACTTGGGGCAGCCTTCGTGCGGCCCATCGCAACCGAACTCACAACACCACTCGCCATCGATGATGAACTTGAATTCGTGGCGGCCCGGCTTCAGATCAATGCTCGCAGACCACTCACCGGATCGACTTCGCTTCATGGGCTGGCCCTTCCAGGCGTTGAACGAGCCGGCGATGAGAACCTCCCTCGATCGAGGGGCGGCCACGGTGAAGGTGTGGGACCGAATCTTGGTTGATTGAACAGTCTTGGTCATGGGGAGTCTCCCGTCTTTCGAAGTGCACTGGGTTTGGTTCACATGTCGTCCATACCGCCGCCCTGGGTCGCGGCCGGCGCTCGCGGAGAGGTCGGGACCGAAGATGTTGGCGCTGGCGGAAGCATCCCGGTGAGTTGCTGGCGCTGTTCATCGGTGAGCAGGCGCGCAGCCTCGCCCACCGCACGGATGAACGCCAGCCGCTGTTCGCCCTGCTTCCGCGCGACCTCCTGCACCTTCTGCTCAATCGCCACGGCATCGGGCTGATCGGCGGCGGTCAGCAGCCAAAGTTCCTGCTCGGCCTGCTCGATCATCCGCTGCAACTCGGCCTGACGGAGCAGAGTCTGCTCCTTCTGCTGGTTAAGCGCAGTCCGCTGCTCAAGCGTCAGTGTGATATGCTCCGTGTGATCGAGGAAGAAGCCGGTGGCGCCAATGTGGTAGATATGCGATGCGCCAGGGAAGCCGGGGAGTGCCGAGGGCATGTTCATGATCGCAGGACTGCCAGCGCCGCCCATAGGCATCTCACCCATGCCCATCATCTTCATCATCTGGTCCATCCTGCCTCCCACTCCAGAGGCGCCGCCGGACGTCCCACTGCCCATCGTCTTCATGTCCATATCCGACCTGCCCATGCCACCGCCGGCCATCCCCGGCGGCCCGGATTTGCCTGACATCCCGCCGACACCGCCAGCCGTCGCCAGCGCCGGCGCCTCTCCCATCGGACCCTTGCCCATACGACGCTGCATCTCATTTTGAGCGGGAGGCGGCGACATCCCCTGCGACGAAGCATGGCCCTGCGACAGTGCGGCCTGCAATTTGGCAATCTCGCCACGCAGTGCAGCGAGCTGATCAATCAAATCCTTCATGGAAGGCTCGACCAGAGGCGCATCCGGTTTCGCAGCGTCAGCGTGCTGAGCATGCTGCGAATGTGTGGCGTCGGCCGAAGGCGTCGATTGCGCCAGCGTGCCCGAGATTCTCCCTGTGGAGGCCAGCAACGAGGCCACGATGGCGAGAATTCTTGAAGTCCGTGTACGTGTCATGATAATGTTCCTTTCGTAGAATGGAGAATTGCTTCATGCGCGCGAGTGGTTTTTGCGCGCGCGGCCCTTTCACACATGATCAGGAATCCGAAACCGGAACCCCTGAACTCCAAAGCCTGGAGTCCATCCCAGTGACTGCGGAGATACGCCTGAGATCCCCAACGTGGAAGGGGTCGCGATGCGCGGGAGCGTGCGAACTGAACGCAACGAGATAGACGCGCCAATTGGCGCACTGCCTCGCGCTTTCCACGTGACGATACGGTGCTCCCGGAGGGGCAATGACCGTTCATGCGCTGGGATGCTCGAACGAATGTAACTGCGGTATCCATTGGAACTCCTTTCTGTGCGTATGCAGAGTCCGGGTCGTCTCCTCCAAACCAAAGTCAATCCAAGCGTTCCACGCGAAGGAAACGGGCATTGATAGCCACAACCACGGTCGACAGTGACATCAGTGCCGCTCCGACAGCCGGGGAGAGCACAATGCCCATTCCGCTGAGCACGCCTGCGGCAAGCGGGATTGCAAACGCGTTGTAGCCCGTCGCCCACCAGAGGTTCTGGACCATCTTGCGATAGGTCGCTCGTGCGAGTTCGACGACGGCGGTTACATCACGCGGGTCAGAGCGAACGAGCACGATGTCGGCCGACTCGATGGCCACATCTGTTCCCGCACCCACCGCGATGCCGACATCCGCCTGGGTGAGCGCGGGCGCATCGTTGACCCCATCGCCGGTCATTGCGACCACCAGGCCGCGCGATTGGATTTCTTTGATCTTTGACGCCTTCTGATCCGGCAGAACCTCGGCGAAATACTCGTCTAATCCAAGTTCACCTGATACCCACTTCGCGACCGCCTTTGCATCGCCGGTCAGCATCATGACCTGGATTCCCATCTCCTTGAGTCGACTCAGGGCTTCGCGCGACTCAGGCCGGATGATGTCTGCTAGCGCGATGGCCCCCTCGACGCTGTCATCGATGACCAAATAAACGACGGTCTTGCCCTCCTCGGCGACCTTGACGATGCGATCATCTTTGACAGTGAGGTTGTTTTCCCTCAGGTAGCCTGGACTGACGATCTTGAGTCGTGTCCCGTCAACCAGCGCCTCTGCGCCTTTGCCGGCGATGGCCTTGAACTCCTGAGGTGCGCTGTACTTCAGGCCGCGCTCTTCCGCGCCCCGCACGACACCTTCGCCGATCGGGTGCTCGGACTGACTTTCGAGGCCCGCAGCAAGGGTGAGCAGTTCATCCGTCGATCGGCGCCCGACCGAAATGACGTCCGTTACGCCGAAGCGTCCCTCGGTGAGTGTGCCTGTCTTGTCAAAGACGATGGCATTGAGGTCACGCGCCCGTTCAAATGCGCTTCGGTCGCGAATGAGCAGCCCGTTGCGGGCCGCGATGGCCGTGGATACCGACACCACGAGAGGTACGGCCAGCCCCAGCGCGTGCGGACATGCGATGACCATGACCGTCACAGTCCTCTCCAGCGCAAAGTCAAAGGGCTTGCCCAGTAGCGTCCAAGTCACCATCGTGACGGCACCGACGGAAATCGCGATGATCGTCAGCCACAACGCGGCTCGGTTTGCAAGGTCCTGCGTCCGGGACTTGGACTCCTGCGCCTGGCGGACCATCTCGACGACCTGCGAGAGGTACGTCTGATCGCCGGTTTTTTGCACTTCGACGATGAGCGAGGCTTCGCCGTTGATGGCTCCGCCGATGACCTGATCGCCCTCACCCTTCTCGACCGGCGTGCTCTCGCCGGTCAGCATGGACTCGTTGACAGTCGAGCGACCCTCGACGACTACGCCGTCCGTGGGAATCTTCTCGCCGGGCTTGATGAGCGTTCTGTCTCCATGCGCGAGACTAATGACCTTTACGTCGCGCGTGTTGCCATCCTCCATCACGAGGTGCGCTTCAGAGGGCATCAGGCGGACAAGCGTCTCCAGCGCCGCCGAGGCGCCCATGACTGAACGCATCTCGATCCAGTGACCGAGCAGCATAATGTCGATAAGCGTTGCCAGTTCCCAGAAGAACACCTCGCCTTTCAGCCCGAACACCACGGCACTCGAGTAGAAGTACGCGACCGAGATGGCCAGGGCAATCAGCGTCATCATGCCGGGCATTCGATGGCGCAACTCGACGAACAGACCCTTAAGGAACGGCCAGCCGCCATAGAAGTAGACAATCGAGCCCAGAGCGAACTGGAGGTACGCATCGCCGGAGAAGCGCAGAATCTCCGCCAGCCCCAACCAGCGCTGAATCATGGGGGCCAGGGCGACGACCGGGACCGTGAGGACCAGGGAGATCCAGAACCGCCGGCGGAAGTCGGCCACCATGTGCGCGTGGTGGCTGCGGTGATCGTGCCCGCTCTCGCCCTCAGCCTCAGGATGGGTGTGCTCCTCCTGGCGTGCAGGCGAAGTGTGTGCGGCACCCTGGCGTTCCGAGCGCTCTTGATCCTCGTTGCGGGCTGGTTGGTGTCGACCGTGCTCGTGCATGTTCATCTCCACAGTCGCACACTGATGTTGTAGAGCGCCGCCACCATCGCGCCGAAGAGCCAGCCGAGAATAGTGATCTCGACCACGCCGATCGCCGCCTCCCACCATGGCATGTCCCAGCGCATGATGGGCTCGACATTCCAGCCGTGCAGGATGCTATTGAAGAACCGGACCACGGCATCGTGGGGCGATGTGAGCATCACAAAGACGCAGCCGATGTAGAACAGGCCGCACGCGGATCCCAGGGCGAAACCTGCCCGCCTGACGTCAATGGCTTTCATGCGAGCGACCTCCTTGCGAAGTGGGTTGAGCATCATCGCCATGTGCGTGCCCGCGCATCATGAACAGGTGGCACGCAAACATCAGCACGATCACAAGAAACAAAGCGGCTCCCCCGCCGAGTCCGAAAAGGGGCAAGAGGAAAATCACGAGCAAGGGCAAAAGGCATCCGAGCAGATGAACGAGAGAGTGCCTCATGGGTGCGCCTCAATTCTGAGAATCGATCGTGAACGCTACGATGGTCATATCATCTGCGCGGCGGGCAGATCGACGGTGGCGCTCCACATCATCACAGATCTGCGTGACCAATTGTTCTGGCGTGTGCGAGGAAGAGGCGGCAATCAGTTCGACAAGCCTGGGCCGGCCGTAAAGGTCGCCGTTCTCATTCATCGCTTCCGACACCCCATCGGAGACCAGAACGATGGTGTCGCCGGCCATCATGGGCACCGTGGCATCCTGACAATCCGCATCGTCACACATGCCCAACAGAGTTCCCGTCGATCGCAGTTCCATCACCTGGCCAACGTGTCGGCGAATGTAGCAGGTCTCGTGACCCGCGCTCGCATAGGTGGCGGCATCCCTCGCCGCGCTGATGCGAACGACAATCATGGAGACAAAGTCATCGGGAAGACTCGCGTCGAGATAGCGGGCATTCATCTGGTTCAGCAGGTCCGCCGGCGTCCGCCTTGACAGGTCGAGTGAGAGCAGTAGCGCCTTGACCATGGCGGCGCCCATCGCGGCGGCAATGCCGTGACCGGAGACATCCGCCAGGCAAATCAGCACCGAGCCGTCGTCGAGATCCATGATCTCGGCAAAGTCGCCCGCAACTTCGTCGGCCGGCTGGAATGCCGTGGCGGACCAACGGTGACAATTGGCGTTCTTGCCCGACATGAGGTGATTTTGAAGTTGTCGAGCGCGGCTGAGTTGACGCTGACGGTCTCTCTCGCGCCGGGCGAGTTCGCGGCTCATGGCGGAGACTTCGTTTGCCAGGTAGGTCAGTTCGGCGCTCCCGCCCGTATTCAAGGACAATCCGAATTCGCCGCGACCAACTCCGCGCACGAATGTCGTCAGATCGCGAATCGGCGCGTTGACCAAACGAAGGAGCAACAGATTAATCAGTCCGGCGCCGACGAGGGCCGATGCGGCAATGATCGATGCTCGAAGCACCGCCTCACGTTGCGTCCTGCGAACGGCCCCCGATGTCCGCTCCGAAACAGCCACTTGCACGTCGTTCAAGGACGCCTGACCGACCACTCTTGACTCGCCTTCCGCAACGTCGGGATCGTGGGATTCTCCATGCAAAGACGGATGAGATAGCAGCAAACGATCTCCGAGACGCACCTCGATCGAGTGGCCGGGAGATTCTGTTTGGTCCATCGCGGTGCAAACGGCATCGATGTGACGCTGAACTGCGCCTGGGCCAACCTGCTCAAGCGGTTCAATCGCTACGGCAATCGCCCTCGCCTCATCCGAAAGCGAGGCAATCTTGGCATGAATGGCGGAGCGCACGCCCTGTCGGTAATCGAGGCAGAGAAACGTGATCAACCCCGTGCCGACAATCAGGTTGACCACGAGGAGCAGTTGTGTCCGCAGCGTCCGCCGCCCGAACCACTCCGCGATCCTGCGGAGGGGCGGGTGCTTCGGCGCGTGCCCCGCCGACCGAATGACGGTCGAAGGCCTGACTCGAAGGGTCGCTGCGTCGTCCATGCTTCAGGTGCTCCTCAGGAGGTGTCAACCTGTATTACCAACTCCATCGCGAGCGAGTTCCTGCTGCGTCGCCGGGCTCGCTACGGTGCCGGGTGGGTGCCAGTACATTCCGCCTCCGCCCATGCCGCCCATCATTTGGTCCATCATGCTCGTCCTCGCGGCCATCAACATCAGGCGGATGTAGTGAGTGTCGTTCTGACGATGTGCGCTGCTCTGTGGCGAGTCCGCGTGTTGCTTCGTCATCGGCGTATCTCCTGCTGACCGCCGGGCGCAATGTTGGCCCTGTAGCCGATGTTGTTGACGGTAGCGGCCAGCGATTCCGGCGTAACGGCGCTGGCGTGCATGACAATCGCGCGCTTGTTTTCCAGGCTGACCTGCACACCCTCAACGCCTTTCACGTGCCGCAGAGCTCCTTCGACGTTGCCAGCGCAGCCGGCGCAGCGCATGCCTTCGATCACAAGTGTTGTTCTCATCGCCCACCTCCATCGTGACTGCCATGATTGCGGTGACTCTCGGACGGCGTGTGCAGCCGTCCAGGATCTGCCTGTGGCCACGACCGCATCGCCTCGGCAGTCGCTCTGGGCGCAGTGCTCCCGTCGTTCGCCACGCTGTTCTGTCGGAGTGCTTCGGCCGCAGCGAGCGAAGCGAGCGTGCCCGGCGGATCGGCGTACCAGCCGGGATCCTCGTCGTAGTTCGAGAGGGTTTCTCGCACCTTGAGGATCGTGAACATCCCGCCCATCGTGATCTCGTCCTTGGGACCGATCGCGCCGAGCATCGGAATGCTGTTGTCGGGAACCTTCATGCCCATGGTGCCCATGTCACCCATGCCCGTCTGTCCCATCGCCATGTAGTCGGGGAGGAGGTTGCGAACCTGCTTGTCCAAGCCACGGGTATCGACCCCGATCATGTTTGGCAGCCCCTCTCCCATCTGGTTCATGAGGTGATGGGTCATGTGACAGTGCATGGCCCAGTCGCCCGGGTTGTCAGCCGTGAACTCGACGGTGCGGGTGCTTCCGACGGGAAGGAGCACCGTGGTCTCGGGCCACTGTCCGGCATCGGGGATCGTGCCGCCATCAGTCTCGGTGATCATGAAGTAGTACCCATGCAGATGGATCGGATGGTGGCTCATTGCGCTGAGATTGCCGATGCGAATGCGAATCCGGTCCCCACGCTTGGCGATCAGCGGTTGCGTGCCCGGGAACGCCTTGGCGTTGAAGGTCAGGATGTTGAAGTCGGTCATTTCGTTCGGGTCGGGCCGCTTGGCGCCGACGTCGATCTTCCACTCGTGCAGTAAGAGGACAAAGTCCCGGTCAGGGCGAGGGCCCTTGGGATTGCGCGGGTGGATGACAAACATGCCGGTCAGGCCCAGGCCCATCTGGGTCATCTCATCGTGGTGGCTGTGGTACATGAGCGTGCCATGCTGCACGAGCGTGAACTCGTACATGAACGTTTCGCCCGGCAGGATCGCCTTCTGCGAGAGTCCTCCGACGCCGTCCATGCCGCTGGGCAGGAGCACGCCGTGCCAGTGGATCGTGGTGGGAGCGGTGAGCTTGTTGGTGACAAAGATGCGAACACGGTCGCCCTCGACCACCTCGATCACCGGCCCGTGGACGCCTCCGTTGTACCCCCAGCACGTCGCCTTAAGCCCGGGCGCGAACTCGTGCTCGACCTCCTCCGCGACGAGGTGAAAGACCTTGACGCCGTCCACCACCTTGTACGGGAGTGTCCAGCCGTTGGGGACGACGACCGGCGTGTAGTCCTTCCCTGGTTCGCCGGGCGGAAAGTGCTCGTGGCCGGGCGGCACGTTTTCGCGCGCCGGGTTGTCCTCCTTGGACTTGAAGTCTTTGTCGGGCTGGGGTGGGGCCGGCTCCGATTGGTTGGGGTCGGGCTGTGGCGGCTGTGCGCCGGCTCGCCCGGCGAGGAGCATCGCGCTGCCCGCCAATGCGCTCGTGGCGAGCACGTCGCGGCGCGTCAAAGTGCGTTGCGTGTGTCCTGCGTCTGCGGTTATCTTGGTGCTCATGGGGGAGCCTCGCTGAGGATGAATTACTCGGGACTGGCGACGGGGCGGGTGCCGGTGTGGCGGTGCTGGAGTGGGCGAGCGGCTTCTTCGCCGATCCCGGTGTGCGGCGTGGCGCTGGCCGCCGCCGCCCCGGTGCCTTCGAACGCCGTCAGACGTCCGCTCAGAATCTGCTCAAGTCTGGTGCGGGCGACCCAGTAGTCGCGGAGCGACTCGATGTAGTCGGCCCCACCGGCGATCTGGTTGCGCTTCGCCTCGAGCAACTGGAACGCCGAGACCTGCATCGCGTTGTATTGGAGCTGGGTCTGCTCCACGAGCTGCTGTCGAAGCGGCAGGATGATCTGTTCGTAGTATCTGGCGCGGTCGCGTGAGGAAACCACAATGCTGTGCGCCGCCCGCGCTCGGGAGCGGACTTCCACCGCGCGCGCATGGTAGTGCGCGCGCGCCTGGCTCAGTTGGGCCTGCGCCTTGCTGACCGCTCCCTGTCCCTGGTCAAAGAGCGGGACGGGCAGCGAGAGCGACGGCCCGACGGACCAGCCACCCTCCACCTCGCGCTCGGCCGCCGCGCCAACCTCGATGTCCGTGAGCCAACCGAAAGGCTTGGCGATACCGATCGACCGGGCCGCAATCTCGATCTCACGGCGGGCGACGCCGAGATCCAGGCTCGCCTCGATGGCCCGCCGTTCAAGTCCCTCGGCCATCATCTCTTCATCGGGAACAGCCGGGAGCCGTGATGCCGCGCGCCACTGCGTCTGCTTGCCCCACAGCCCCATGAGCGCATTGAGCCGCTCCCTCGCGAGCACAACATTCTCCTGCGCGAGTGCAAGATCGACCTTGGCCTGCTCGTGCAGGTCGCGCTCGTTCGTGACGTCAAGGTCGCGGTTGTTCCCCGCCGCCCGGAGCCGCTTGGCCAGTTCGTAGGAGGCCGCCGTCGCCTCCATTACGGTCTGCCGCATCTCACGCGTCTGCTGCGCCGCCTGATACTCGTAGAACGCCTCACGCACCTCGGCGGCCATATCCACTACCGCGGCCGTCACGCGGAGCTTGGCCGCCTCGAAAGCGGCCTCGGCCCGTCCCTTGCGAAGCGGCATATAGAGCAGGCTCACGAAGTCCTGCGTGAGGTCGATGACCGCACCCGTCCCGGCCTCGTTGACACCAAAGCGGACCTCGCCGCTCAGTATGGGATTGCGGAGCAGGCCCGCCTGCACCAAATCCGCCTGCGCGAGATTGAGTTCCTCATACACAGCCTGGAGTTCACGGTTGTTGAGCAGCGCGATCTGAGCCGCTTCGTCGGCGGTCAGTTCCTCTTCGAGCATGGCGCTCACCGCAGCGGCGACCTCCTTGTCCTCGGGCGACCCATTGTTCCAGTGGACGCGCATTCCCGTGCGATCGCTTGCGCCCTGCCGCACGTCATCAAAGCCCAGGCCCGGCTTCATGCTCGCGCACCCTGACAATCCTGAGGACAGAGCCAGAGTCGACGCCAAGGGCACGACGAGAAGGCACCTCGATCTCATGGCTGCTTCCCTCCGTCATGCTTCTCAAGATTCATGCCGCACTTGGGACAGCGCTGATCGGGTTTGTCCGAGGTCACCTCGGGGTGCATGGGGCATGAGTACACCGCCGGCGCGGCGCCCCCTGCGGTCGCCGCAGGGGGCGGCGTCTCGTGTTTGTGCTCGCCTGCCTCTGGCTGCGGCGGCGCGGCCTTCTCGTCCGCACCGTGGCCGGCATGGTCCATCGCGGGCTCGCCTGGCATCGGCCCCAGGGGATCCGCCGCCACAAGATCCAGCGTGGTCCAACGTGTGGGCAAAGGCGCCTCTTCTGCGGCGACGCTCGCCGGATGATCGGCGGGAAGCGACGGTTCCGTGTACGACGCGGCGCAGCCGCCCAGTGCCAGGATTGTCGCGATCAAGAGTGGTTTGGTCATGAGAGCCTCCGGTTGGTGCGAGTGCGTTCGATAAACCTTGGCGGTTCGTTCAGGAACGAGCGAAGTGGTCTAGGCCGTACACCATCGAGCCGCCGAAAAAACCCGTTGTGAGCACAAGCGCAGTTCCGGCGAACAGGAGGAAGTGATACCAGCCTTTAGCCCATGCCTGCGCAGGTCGCCGTGCCCGCTCGCTCACCCAGAACAGCACAATTAACCAGAGCACGGTCACGGTGCCGAGCCAGCGGTGGATGCCTAGGAGCGCCTCGGGGTCGGTGAACCGGATGCCCGCGAAGAACCACCCGAGAATGCCGGCCACGATCCCCGACACCGCCGCGAAGGCGACGCAGTAGCGAGCGACATGGTCGAATTCCGGTCGGCGGCTGATCAGCAACAGTGCCTCCGCCACAGCGCCGGCGATAAGGTCGCCGATGGGGAACGTCGTCATCGGCGGATGGAAGCGGCCTAACCAGTTCAGCCAACGCGGGCCGGATCCGTGCTCGTGCGTGGCGTGGTCGTGATCCTCTTCGGCGCTCCCGGTACCGAAGGGCGCGTGCTCTTCCGACCCCGCGGCGTAATCATGGTCACCATCCTTCTGTCCGTTCATGGCCGGCTGAGTCTGCGCTGCGTCATCCTGGCCTTGCTCGTGCCCCGGCTGCTGCTCATCGCCGGCAGGTTGCGGCGTCATTCCGATCAAGACGAAGACAGACAAGTTTCTTGCAGGTTGCATTTCAGGCTTCCTTGGATCATGATGACCACGAATAGTGATTGAGGCCATAGACGAGCGCTCCACCAAAGTACCCGGCGGCGGCGGCCAGCAGCGCTACGGCGGCAAGCGACATGCGGAGCCATCCCCTGCTCATACCGGGATGGCGCCACCTCAGCCGTTCGCTCAGCGCCAGCACGATGACGGAGACGAGCGCCGTTCCGCTCCCGGCCCAGCGGTGAGTGGTGAGCAGCCAATCCTCGTCTACGAGTTGAATGCCGCCGAACAACCAGCCAAGTAGCGCGGCAACCACGGCCCCAATCGCGCCGCCCCACAGACAAAAGCGACCCGCTTCATCAAACCACTGGCGGCGCGTGGCGATGAACAGGCACTCGGCGATGAACGCCGCGAGGAGCAACCCGATCGGAAAGTGAACCGTTGCGGGATGGAACTTTCCGATCCACTTCAGGGTCGGCCAGAGTCCGGTGCCGTGATCAAGGTCATGCGAGTCATCAGCATGCTCCTCCTCATGGAGGTGCTGCTCCGGTTGCTCGGTACTTCCGACCGGGGAGTCGCTCAGCGGCTCGTGGTTCACGTCGACGTCAAGCGCCGCGAGGTTGACCATGAACGGCTCAGGACCACGATCAAACTGGCGTTTGCACTTCTGGCAACAGAAGTACACTCGGCGCCCCTGGTACTCAGAGTAGATCTCCGGATCGATCGGCTCGTCAGTGATCACGGGGCACATGGCGTTGCCTGCAGGCGGATCTGACGTTTGCGCCGGATCGAGGTCCAGCGCGCACAGCGCGCTGGACCCCATCGCGGCCTGCATGAGCAGCACCAGGCTGATCAGCGCGGCAGAGCAGTGCGATCGAACTCTCATCTCGACACCTCCGCGCGTCATCAGCGATCCCCGTGCCCGCCCTCGTGTTGGCCCTCTTTGTTCCCCGCGTGGGCCTCGCCGGGCATTCCACCCTGCTTCTTCCACGCTTCATCAATGATGCCAAGGAACCTCGCCGGCGTCTTCTCAAAATCCTTGATGCACCCCTTGCAGCAAAAGCGAACGAGGTGGTTGTTGTACACGCGATCGATCGGCTCGCCCATGTCGCCGCCGAACGCCTCGCCCGATACCAGACAGGTGGCGATCGGGTAGTGCTCGCGCTGCTGTTTCAGTACAGCCTCGTCGAGTTTGGCAAGCGTCGGCTTCGGGTCATTGAGGAACTTGGGCAGGCAATCCTCGCAGCAGAAGCGCACGAGGCGGTTGTTGTAGACGTAGTTGACCGGCTCCCCCATGGACCCGAGTTTGCCGCCCCGGATCGGGCAATCCGTCAGCGGGTAGAAGGGCAACTGGGCCTTGACGATCTCTTCGTCAACTTTTTTCCAGTAGCCCTCCTTGTCGGCTTCGAACTTCTTGACGCAGCCGCCGCAGCAGAAGCGCACCTCGCGGCCGTCGTACACCTTCACGATCGATTCCCCCATCGAGCCCAGTTTCTCGCCGGAGACGGGGCAAGTGTCGAGCGGGTAGGGATCGGACTTGATCTCCTTGGCCGGATCGTTCCGGGGTTGGGTGTGGGGAGCGGCGTTCGGCACCGAATTGTGGCCGCTGTGCTGCGCCAGCACAGGCGAGGCCGCCAGACTCAGGCTGGCCAACGCGACGGCGCTGGTGGCGATGAGTCGTGATGCACTTCGTGTTGATGTCGGGCAAGCAAACATGGGTACTCCTTAGAGGACTGGGGGAATGTCGTTCCTTGCACGGTACTTCCGGGCAAGCGTGATCGAACTGCGGTGTGGTGAGGCGCGTGCCGCTGCGGTCGCGCCGACGAGGTGAATAGGATGAACATGGCACGGCCCTTATGGCTGTGCGATGGGCATCACTCGGGCGGCGTGGACGCGGCTAGACCAGAAGCAGGCAATGGCGCGCATAGAGAGATTGTGCGCGCACCTTCCCCGCCAATGCTGGATCTGCGGGTCTGTAGCGGTGTTCTGACCCCGCCCGATCGAAGTCGATCAGGCCAGTCGGAACGGCCGCGCTCAGCAGACAGAAAGAGTGAAACAGGTGTGCGGAAGGCACGGCCTCGGCCGCGACAAGGGTGGCTTGTACCATGTGGCTCTGGCAGCCGCATCCAGTGTCGCCCGGTTCGTCTCGGTCGCAAGGCTGTTGGCTGCTTGATTGCTCCGCATGGCAAACGACTCGCTCGCGATCTTCATGCTGACCATCATGATGCGCACCTTCGATGGCCCGCTCGATCGGGTCGCTTGAACAGTGAGACGCCTGCGCGATCCGGCAACAGCACCATGCGGGCGACAAGAACGCCACCATAAGCGCGAGCAGAACCCGGAGTGTTTGAGATGTGTTCATCGCCTCGGAAGCATAGGAGGGGAGAGCCGACCCGGCTCGGCATTGGACGGTTCAGGCAGGGCAATCGCGTTTTCGTCGTCATGCCCGCGAAGGCGGGCATCCAGCAAGGTTGGAACGCCCATGCGAACCGGTTTTGGCGATTGACACAGGTACGTCCAGCGCGACTGGATTCCCGCCTGGGCGGGAATGACGAGAACGCGATCGCCCTGACGGTTCAGGGAATCTACCCCCTTCGGGTATCCCACCTCTCCCAAGAGCAATTCCCGGACACCACGCTCCTTGCCGCCCAAGCGATCACGGTGCGCCAAGATTCTCGGCGAGTCTCTCTTCGACCTGTGCCGGAGCTATGAGGAGGTCGGCTCCACTGGAACGAGCGCAAGGCCCCCAGTTGCGCTCGCGGAGATCGCGCAACTGCATCCGAGCACTCATCGAGCCAGGTGCCAATGCCTCAACGCAAACCCGGCGACATCGCGGTAGTGGGACATCTTTCGCGCCAAGTGCGCAAGCGGATCGAGCGAAACAGTGAGTGCCAGGGTGCGCCATCTGCCGCCGCGCAACCCGGACCTCAACGGGCCGCCTCATAGAGCTCGCGCAAACGACCATCCTTGTTGTCGATCAGACCCTTTCGCGGGCCAGGAGTGCGTACACGAAGTCCTGGGTCTTCCCCGACGGCGTGGTGTGGGCCTCCTCGGTCGAACGAATCAGCCGGAAGGCCGGGCCGAACTCGACTGCCAAACGCCGCGCGTCATAACGGCACACCGGCAGGCCGCTGCATATCTCGGGGCCCGTGAGCGCGAAGGTCGCGACGATCGCGTGACCACCCGGGCCTACCGCGCGGCTGGCGGCCGCGACGTAACGGCACCTCTGCTCCGCCTCGGTCAGGAAGTGGAACACCGCGCGATCGTGCCACAGATCGACCTTTCCGAGTTCGGGATCCTCGAGCACGTCGGCCACGATCCAGTTGACCCAGTCGTGATCCGGCCCGAGGCGAGCCCGGCCCCGCTCGATGGCGGCGCTGGCGATGTCCAGTACCGTCACAGATTCAATTCCGCGCGACAACAGTTCGCGCGCGAGCGCGGACTGGCCGCCTCCGACATCGATCACGCGGCATGGCGGCGGGCTGATCGCCTCGATCAGCGATAGGGACACGACCGGCATCGCCTGGAACCAGCTCAGCTCCGCGTCGCGCTTGCTGCGGTACACCGCATCCCAGTGTTCCCTCCGACTCATGGCTTGCTCCTTCTGGCCGCGGTCGACGGATGGGTGCGGCCCGGGAGAGAGGGCCTCAAACCCGTAAGATGATCCCCGCTCCCATCGCCGCAACCTGGCCTACGACCACGCGAACCTGCGGTTCATCCTGCCGATCTGGCTGAGCCCGATCGGCGCCGGCGGCCAGGCGACGGGCCTGCTCTTCCTCGGCACCCATGCTTTCGACGCCCGCAACCTCTCATCCTACAGCGCCTTCCCCCTGACCTTCACGAATGGGCTTGGCTCGTGCGACTGCTTGTGCGCCGATCCGGTCTTCACGAACATCCCCGTGCGTTCATACGCGACGAGTGGAACAGTGACGCTCCATCTACACGAGACCTGCCAGGAGGAGTGCCCAACTTCGCTGAGAGGCTGTTTCACAACGGTGGTACGTGCGTCTCGCCCGTACAATGTCACGGGACGGAGGCCCGTTCCACCAGCCCTTTGTGAGGTTCTGAAACAGCCTCTGAACGGCGGAGACGGTGAGCCCGAAGCATCGCCGGCGCCAACGGCCGTCTCGAATCCGTCGCCGACCCCTACGGTAGCGAACCCCCGTGAAGTCACCGACACCCCTGGCCCGCACATCGCCCCGCACCGCTTCGACGATGCGACGGCACTGGATCTGGCGGATGCCCGAGAGGAACAGCGCCGGTGTCGGTGTGGACGAATCAAGCGTTGGCAGTAGCGAGATGCACGACCGGCGCTTCCGCCTAACTCGCCCGGGCGCTTTGGTTCGACACCTGATGTCTCATGGCCCTCCGGGGGGATCAGCGGTAGACCGACATGGGTGTACGGAGGGCACTCGGGCGATGGACGCTAATTCTCATCGCGCTTTTTCTGCTCCGGGAACAGCACGTAGCGAGTCGGGTCGAAGGGGTCGCCATCGTAGCGAGTGACACCGGCCTGCCCGTCCAGAAACGCCATTGAGTAGGCGCCAAGGGCGCCGTGATGGGTCTGGTTGGGCGCGGTCCGGAACACGGCGTGGAAGTTGCCCGGTTCATCGAGATAGGCCACAAACTGCGAGGCGATCTGCAATCGCGCGCGGGTGTAGGCTCGAACGCCAGTCGGCCAGTTCATCGGCTCCGCCACGTCGTTGTAGAAGAACGCGTGGCAGGGATACCACGTCCCATTGAAGGCGTACGACGTTCCGACGAGAAAGTACGCGCTCGTGCCCTGCGTCGGTTCCGGCTCGCTGAAGTCTTCAGTGAAGTTGTAAGCCAGATCGTCCGGGCACTGAAAGACCGGATAGTTGAACTGTCGCGGATCGAGGAAGTCCTGGCGCGGCGTGGCCCTATCGCCTCGCGGCTGATCGGGATGAACATACCTGTTGAGCGGGCGCTCGTATGGCAGGTACAGGTGGTCCCACGCGCTCTCGGGCCTGATCGTGTAGCGCCCGCCGTGACTGTAGTTGTCGAGCAGGGCATGGCCGCGCGGGACGAGGATGGGCATGAGATCATTGTGCTCGTCGAGGTACATCGCGGTCGCGACCATGATCTGGCTGAGGTTGCTCAGGCAGCCCGCCTGCCGCGCGGCGTGACGCGCTCGGGCCAGTGCCGGCAGCAGCAAAGCGATGAGCAGAGCGATCACGGAGATGACCACGAGGAGTTCGATGAGTGTGAACGCGCGGCGACGCCACGGCCCGGCACCATCGAAGTCGCATCCACGAGCCTGGATTCGATCATCGGAACTGTGGTTAACGGCGGTTTCCCACCGTTGGGCAGCAGATGAGGCTGACCACCCCACATGAAGTCGCAGGTGCGAGTATAACCGCCCCAATAAGCGCGGTATTCCCGCCGACGATGGGAACGCACCTGCGAAGCCTGCCCACGTCGGCTTCATCACGGATGCCCGAGCAGCCGGATGGGGGAGCCGGGCAACGCCCCGCTTTGCGGAGGCACTCATCCAGTTCGCCGCCCGGACACACACCAGTGCTCGGTGTACAATCGGTCCCTCGCGATGAAACGCTCCATCGTCCCCATATTGGTTTGGACCTGCCTGCTGGCCTTCGGACTCGGGAGTACGGCATTGCGCGCAGGCCTCGTGCTCTGTTCGGATGTTCACGGCGGCACACGCGTGGAGTTGGGCTGCGTGAAGGTCGGTGCAGGCGAATGCCGCTCCGCCGCCGTCATCGGCGACCCGACGAGTGAAGGCGATCCGTGCGGGCCGCACCCCTGCGAGGACACCCCGCTCAGTGTTGACGGCGCCGGCGCTCAGATCGCTCCACGCGCAGACGTTCTGCCAGCGATCGTCCCTTCACTTCTCGCGGCCACGGTTGTCCGCGACACCGATCAGGTCAGGACTCGGCCGCGCACGAGACTGAGATTCTCGTCGGCACATCCGCCCGATTCCATCGTCCGGCTCCGATCTGTCATCCTCCTCGTCTAGCGCCAGAGACTTCTTCGCCCACGCTTGACGGCGACTGCCGTTGAGCCGTTGTGGCGTTGGTTCGTGGACTGCGCGCACGCCGATGCGTCGCCGGTTCCGTCCAGTCCCTCTCGATGCGCTTACGAGGAACACCATGTTCGAACATCTGCATCCTCCGCGCCGGTCGTGCCGTGGGGCACTCCGCGCTGCCGTCCCCGCGCTGATACTTCCATTCCTGATCGGGTGCCAGACGACCGCCCCGCCTGACCCCATAGCGGAGCAGGCTGTAGCGGCGGCGACCGGACTGGAGGTCATCGTTCGGTTCACGGTCGAAGGCGGTCCGCTGGACGAACCGGTATCGGCCGACACCCTCACGCTCGGTCAGGCCGTAGAGCGAGCCGTCACGACCGATCCGGGTCTTCAGGCGGCGCTGGCGAGGGTGCGCATCGCGCTGGCCGACGCCGATCAGGCGCGACTCCTGCCCAACCCGGTCCTCAACATCGCGCTGAGGTGGGGCGCCGGGTCACCGGTCATCGAGGCCTCGCTCGCGCAGGACTTCATCGCCGCGCTGCAGATTCCGCGCCGCTCCAGCGCCGCGGACAATCGCCTGCGCCAAACAGCGGCCGATGCGGTGACGGTTGCGCTGGACGTGGCGTCGGAGGTGCAGGAAGCATATGTGGCGGCGCAGGCGACCGATCGGCTCCTTCCGATCCTGGAAACTCGACTCGACCTGCTTCGGAAGTTGGTCGGAGTGGCGCGCGACCGACTGGAAGCCGGAGAGGGCATTCGAGGCGACCTGACCACACTCGAGGCGCAGCGCGTGGAACTGGAGGTGGAGATCGCTGACGCCCGCCTTCGACAGCGTCAGGAGCGCCTGAGACTGGCGCGACTCGTCGGCGAGCCATCGGGGGCGGCGGCGTGGGCGCTGGACTCCTGGGTTGCGCCGCTGCCACGGTCTGATGTTGAGTCGCGATGGGTAGCGGTGGCCCTGCTCCATCGACCCGAGGTGCAGGCCATTGGCTGGCAACTTGCCGCGCTGGGAGATGAGGAGGCGTTGCTGCGATTGCTGCCGTGGGAGGGCGCAGAGGCGGGCGTTGAGGCCGAGCGAGACGGCGAGTGGACAGCGGGACCGGCGCTTGCCTTGCCGCTTCCGATGTTTGACATGGGGCAGGCCCGGCGGGCGCGCCTCAGTGCCGAGCAGATCGAGGTGCGCCACAATCTCACCCGTGCCAAGCGGCAGGTCGTTGAAGAGGTCCGTCGAGCCTACGAAGCGCTCGCCGCGAACACCGCCAACCTTGAGCGGGTCCGCAGGGAGTTGATCCCGCTCCAGCAGCAGCGACGGCAGCAGGCGGAGGACGCCTACCGCGCCGGCCAGACTGATGTGACGCCCCTGTTCCTTGCCGAGCAGGATCTTCGGGCCACGCAGGCCAGGGCGATAGACATCGAACGGGAAACCGCGCTTGCACAGATCCGCTTGCAGCGTGCCGTCGGCGGCTCCGGCGTCGTCGGGGCAACAGGCATTGGAAACGAGGGCGGCGAGTCCGCTACGCACCAATCCACCGCGGCAGCGTGGATGTAACGGAAACACTCGGGCAGATCACTGCCCCGGAGAGCATCACCATGAGCACGTTGAGATCAATCAGTCTGCCGCACCTGCGGGTCAATCCACCGATCGTCGCGGCGATGCTCGTCATTGCGGCAGTCGCCATCACCGGATGCGATCGGGATCAGCACTCGGAGGAGGATGGCCACGACCACGGAGAGACGAGTGCCGTCAAGATGACTGGCGCCCACCAGGAGGGAGACGGGCACGATCATGATGAGCCGCTTGGGGCAACGGCGGCTGGAGAGCCCGCGGAAGACGACGGTCACGCCCATTCGGAAGGGGAGTCAGAGGCTCACGTGGATGAGGTCACGCTCGCGCCCGACGCGATCGAGCGGTACGGCATCAAGGTGGAGCGCGCCCAAGCCAGAGTCCTCCAGCACACTCTCGTCGCTCCAGCGCGGGTCGGATTCAACATCGAAGCGATGGCGCATGTTGGCTCACCTCTCTCGGGCCGCGCCGTGGAGATAAAGGTTCGGCTGGGCAGTATCGTGGATGCGGGCGACGACCTCGTCGTCGTCGAAAGCCCGGAACTGGGAGAGGCGCAGAGTGACTTCCTCATCAAGCGGACGGCGGCGCAGACCATCGTTCCGACGGTCGAACTCGCGAAGTCGGCGTGGGACCGGGCGCGAGGACTCTACGAGAAGTCCGAGGGAATTGCGCTGGCCGAAGTGCAGACGCGAGAGGGCGAGTACAAGGCCGCCCTCGCCGCGCAGCAGTCCGCGCAGGCGGCGGCGACCGCCGCCGAGAATCTCCTTCACATCCTCGGGATGAAGCAGGCGGAAGTGGAAATGCTCATTCGGAGCGGTGAAGTTGATCCCCGATTCACCATCCATGCTCCCCTGGCGGGCCAAGTCGTCGAACGCGAAGTCACGCTGGGCGAACTGGTCGGACCCGATCGGGAAAAACTGCTCGTCATCGCGAACACCGAGGTTCTCTGGGTGCTGGCGGATGTACCGGAAGCGCGTGTGCATGAAGTACAGGTCGGAGCGACGGCATGGGTGACCGTCGGAACCGTCGGCAGTCTGACCTATCAGGGACAGGTGGCGTTTGTATCTCCGTTCGTCGATTCGACGACGCGCACCGCCCAGGTTCGGATCGAAGTGCCTGCATCCGAGATTGCACTCAGGCCGGGCATGTTTGCGCAGGTCGAGATTGTCGCGTCCGATCCCGGCGGCACCTTGCCTGCGGCGGTGATCGCAGTTCCCGATGAAGCGATTCAGACCGTCGAAGGTGGCCCCGCGGTGTTCGTCCCGGTCGCCGGTGAGCCGAACACCTTCGCAAAGCGAGCGGTGAGCATCGGGAAGACCGTCGGCGGGCTTGTGCCGATCCGCTCTGGCCTTCACGAGGGCGAGGAGTTCGTTGTCGCCGGAAGTTTCATCCTCAAAGCCGAGTTGGGCAAGGGCAGCGCTGCTCACGAACACTGATTCGTACCCCTCGTCACTGGTCCACCTTCGCCGCCGCGACCGGCCCCTATCGGAGTCCCTGTCATGCTCGAATCGGTCCTGCACTTCTCCATCAAGAACCGCTGGCTCATCCTGCTGCTTACGTCCCTCGTCGCGGCCGTCGGCCTATTCTCGCTCAAGCGGCTTCCGATCGACGCCGTTCCGGACATTACCAACAACCAGGTCCAGATCAACGCGATGGCGCCGTCACTCTCTCCTATCGAGGTGGAGAAGCAGGTGACGTTCCCCATTGAGAACGCCCTGGCCGGGATTCCAGGTTTGCAATCAACTCGTTCGCTCTCACGCAACGGCTTTTCCCAGGTCACGGCGGTGTTCGATGACGACCTCAACATCTACTTCGCGCGCCAGCAGGTGACCGAACGGCTTGGTGAAGCCAAGGAGTCGCTGCCTGAGGGCGTCGAGCCGGTGATGGGGCCGATCGCCACCGGTCTGGGCGAGGTTTACATGTGGACCGTCGCCTACGAACATCCGCACGGGCAGGGCGCCCCGGTGTCAGATGGTCAGCCCGGCTGGCAGAGTGACGGTTCCTACCTGACGCCGGAGAACCGCCGCCTCGCCAACGACCTGGAGCGATCTTCCTATCTCCGCGAGGTGCAGGATTGGATCATTCGGCCGCAGCTCAAGAGCGTGAAGGACGTCGCGGGCGTCGACGCCATCGGCGGTTACGTCAAGCAGTACCACGTGCAGCCTGATCCGATGAGGCTTGTGTCCTATGGATTGAGTTTCGCCGAGGTCATTGAAGCGATCGAGCGGAATAACGTCTCGACCGGCGCCGGGTACGTTGAGCACAAGGGCGAGTCATACCTCGTGCGCGCCACCGGTCGAATCGAGACCATCGAGCAGTTGGAATCGGTCGTCGTCGGGACGCGCAATGGCGTGCCGATCTATATCCGCGACATTGCCGTCCCCGGTGGCGTCGCGATCGGAAGGGAACTCCGGACGGGGTCGGCCAGCGAGAACGGCGAAGAGGTCGTGGTCGGGACGGCGATCATGCTTATCGGCGCCAACAGCCGCACGGTCGCCGCCGCCGTTGACGCCAAGATGGCCGAGGTCAGCCGCAGTCTTCCGCCGGGCATCGTCGTGCAGCCCGTGCTCAACCGAACCAAACTCGTCGATGCGACGATCTACACCGTTCAGAAGAACCTTATTGAGGGCGCCATTCTCGTCATCGTCGTGCTGCTCCTGCTTCTGGGCAACTTCCGCGCCGCGATCATCTGCGCGCTCGCCATTCCGCTTTCGATGCTCATGGCAGCCACCGGCATGGTTCAGAACAACGTCAGCGGAAACCTGATGTCGCTGGGCGCGATCGACTTCGGCCTCATCGTCGATGGTGCGGTCATCATTGTCGAGAACTGCCTTCGTCGCCTGGCCGAACGGCAGCATCACGAAGGTCGATTGCTCACCCTTCAGGAGCGGCTGCACGAGGTCATGGTGGCCGCCAAAGAGATGATCCAGCCATCGGTGTACGGCCAGGCGATCATCATCACCGTGTACATTCCGATCCTCGCCCTTACCGGCGTCGAAGGCAAGATGTTCCGGCCCATGGCGCTGACGGTCATCTTCGCCCTGGCGAGTGCCTTCATCCTTTCTCTCACGTTCGTGCCGGCGATGGTGGCCATCCTGATCCGGGGGCGAGTGCAGGAGAAGGAGATGTTTCTCATTCGCTGGGCCAAGGCGGTCTACCAGCCGGTCCTGGCGTGGGCGATGCGCCTTCGCTGGCTCGTCGTCGCGACTGCGGTGGTGGCGTTCACCGCTTCAGCGGTCCTCTTCACTCGACTCGGGCAGGAGTTTGTGCCAACGCTCGACGAGAAGGACTTGGCGCTTCAAGCCCTTCGAATGCCGAGTACTTCCCTGTCGATGTCGCAAGACATGCAATTCCAACTCGAGCAGACGCTGGCGCAATTCCCGGAGGTTGCCTTTGTCTTCTCCAAGACCGGCACAGCCGAGCTGGCCGCCGACCCTATGCCGCCGAACATCAGCGACACCTTCGTCATCTTCAAACCGCAGGAGGAGTGGCGCAGCGAACCAGAGCTCCGACGGCTGGCCGCGGAGAGGAAGGAAGAAATCCAGCGGATGGGAGTGGCTGGCCACGCGCAGGAGGATGGCGAAGGGACACACGAAGAGGAGGGCCCGAACTTGAAAGGACACAAGGGTGCCCTGCTCGAGCTGATCCAAACCGAAACCTCGCTGCTTCCCGGCCAGAACTACGAGTTCACTCAACCGATCCAGATGCGATTCAACGAGCTCATCGCCGGCGTGCGAGGCGATGTTGCGGTCAAGGTCTACGGCGACGATTTCGACACGATGCAGGAGACCGCTCAGGTGATACTCGAAGTGCTTCAGTCCATTCCCGGCGCTGCCGACGCCAAAGTCGAGCAGACCGAGGGTCTGCCCGTTATGACCGTTGACATCGATCGGTCAGCCATCGCCCGCTACGGCTTGAGCGTCGCCGATGTGCATGCCGTCGTCGCCGTGGCGATGGGCGGGGCCGAGGCCGGTCTCGTGTTCGAAGGTGATCGAAGGTTCGATCTGGTCGTGCGCCTGCCCGATGCGCTCCGCGGTCGAATTGATGTGCTCGACCGTCTGCCCATCCCTCTCCCCCGTGGTCCGGAGCCGGCGCAGACAATACAACTCGCAAGCGCCACGGGCGGGTTGAATGGCGTCGATCATGAGGAGACGGGTTTCATTCCCTTGGGCCATGTCGCCGCCATCGAGGTGGCCGAAGGGACCAACCAGATCAGTCGCGAGAACGGAAAGCGCCGCATCGTCGTGCAATGCAATGTGCGCGGCCGCGACCTCGGCTCGTTCGTCAAGGAGGCACAGGCACAGGTTGCAAACGTGCCGCTTCCTCCAGGCGGCTGGCTCGACTGGGGCGGCCAGTATGAGAATCTCGTCGCAGCCAAGCAGCGGCTGACCATCGTCGTGCCGATCTGCTTCTTCCTGATCTTCCTGCTGCTCTTCTCGACCTTCAAGAGCGTCAAGTATGCCCTCCTGGTCTTTAGCGCCGTCCCCCTCGGCCTCACGGGCGGCATCGTGGCGCTCTGGTTGCGCGGAATGCCATTTTCCATATCCGCAGCCGTCGGTTTCATCGCCCTCTCCGGCGTGGCCGTGCTCAATGGACTGGTCATGGTCACGTTTATCAACCAACTCCGCGCTGAAGGACTGGCGCGTGACGCAGCAATCGTCCGAGGGTGTCTGACGCGACTGCGCCCCGTGCTGATGACCGCGCTGGTCGCCTCGCTCGGATTCGTCCCAATGGCTCTGGCGACTGGCACCGGCGCGGAGGTGCAGAAGCCCCTGGCCACCGTCGTGATCGGCGGCCTGACGTCCAGCACGCTGCTCACGCTGCTCGTCCTCCCCGCACTCTACCGCATCTTCACCGGCTGGGATCCGACCGGCCGCCCGCTGCCCGTTTCGCAACCGTGGGAAGGGCCGCATGAAGGTCCGCTCGAAGTGAACGCCGCGGTCGTCGAGCCACCCTCCGCCGCGAAGGGCCCTTCTCCGCCATTGCCGGGCGCGCCGAGCGAATCGAACAGACAGGATCGACCCCCCGAGCCGCCGAGCGGGACAGACTGAGCGCTTGGCCAGCAGATGGGCTCGCCCCACGGACTTCGAAGATTGCACGAGCCGCGCCATGATGTCGTATCGCAGAAAGTCACGACGACGACGCAAGCGCCCGCCGCGTCAGCAACCACTTCGGCGACCAGCAGATCCCGCGCCGCCTAGATGGAAGGTGCTTTCGATCGCGAGCGCAGCGATCATCGTCGATGGCGCCTGGGCACTCTGGATCATTCGCGAGTACCGCATCTATCGGCACCTGCATCTGAACCCCATTTCGTTCACCGCTTGCATCTTCATAACGGCGTGGGCGGCATGGCAGATGTGGCTTTACTTTCGGCACGGTCAGTGATCCCCAGAAAGGAGCACGAGATATGGCGACGGGTTAGCCCGCGCCCGAGCCCTGGGCCGGCTCAAATCGGAGTCCGGAGCGACCCTGAGCACCGAAGCGAGACGCTCGGCGAACGCCATGAACCAGCCTGTTCTGCCATAGCGGAAGTGCCATTTGCAACTTTGGAAACCGCCGCCCGCCGCGCGTGTCTCTTTTCCGCTCTCGCCCTGTTGCGAAGAGTGTTGCGCCCCCTCTATTGAAGGGCCGGTTGCAAATGCAGCCGGCCCTGTGGTTTAATGGAATCGCCGCCGAGAGACCTCGGCGGCGTTTGCGTTTGCAGGCCACTGTTGTGCAAGGACTTGGCGAAGGGAGCGATGTCGGGCCGTGTCTCCGCTCGCGCTGAGGTCATAACCGATGGGCGCGGCCCGGGTCGGCAAAAGCGCCGGTTCGGGCCAAAAGTCTCTCCGAGTCTCTGTTTCGCAGGGTACGGGGTTATGAGGGGGTTGTCTCCCCTACAGGGAGCGCAACCCCCACTGTTGCGCTCGATGAGCGGGCGCAACGGTGTTCGCGCACTGGCGCCGTGTCATCTCCGCCAGGCTTTCGAGATCGTGGCTCGTCGTCCGGCACATCGCACGGGCGCGCTGGTAGGCTGCAGCAGCGTCACAGCATGCTGTCGCCTGGCTGGCCGTTCGTCTCAGAGGCTGCGGCCGCCATTTGCGGTGGATGGAGTCAGCGATTCCCTCGTGCGAAGGAGGCGTCCGATGAGCATGCTTTCCTCGCGTTCACGCCGGCATGAGCACGAGTAGGAGCAAATCCCATGGACGTCGCAGATGGACAAACAACTGTACAAGTCCATACCAGTACCGACTTCTTCACGGGCGCGGCGACGGCGCGCTTTTGATGGCGCGGCATTGGTAACTCGCGAATTGCAGTGTTGCTATCGAGCAGTGGCTCTTCGCGCGACAATGTCCAAAACGCGATTCGAGACTCTCGCCGCGATGCAAATGCGACTCACGAGTTCGACCCTCCAAGGCGTTGGTTGGCGTCGTGCAATCCGGACCAGCGGCCACTTGAACAACCACCACGCCGTGGCGGCAATCGTGATCACGAGGAGCAGTGCGAGGCGGATTGTGCCCCGAAACCCATTGACGTTGACCCCGGGAAGTAGTTGTAGAAGCCTCGCCCCGATAATGAGATAGAGCGTGTTCGACACCACGAGGTAGAGGGCCACTGCTCCAGCTCCCCACCCGATCCACTGCATTGGGCTAGAATCGTCTGGCATCGGCGTACCGCCTGATGGTATTCTCGAGGTCGTGGGAGACTCGCTATGGCTCGTCTCATTTTCTTCGGTGTCGTCATCATCGTCGCCTCTCTGATCTGGGCAGGCAAGCAGGCCGCAGGCGCCGTTTCGGGATCTGAGCGATTGAAACAGGAGTCGTTTCGAAGCCAGACGCAGAAGACGATGCAATCCACGGCGCGCGGCGTCAACTGGCTTAACGAGCAGTGGGAGCAAGCTAAACTTGACGCTCAACGCAAGACGTCAGCGTCGAACTTGGAGTCGAGCGACTTTCAAGCATTCGCCTCGTCGGAGGACGAGACGCGTTGCCCAAGATGCGGATTCGTACATGGCTGGAATGGAGCAAAGTGCTCGCACTGCGGACACACATGACGAAGGTACGCCATGCTCAGGGCAGGGCGGCTTGCCCATTTCGCATCACCGGTTGCCCTCAAAGGGAGCACAACACCGACTGTTGCGCTCGGTGAGGTGGCGCAACGGTGTTCGGGTGACGTGCTTCCACCACAATCAGATTCGAGCGGTAAGCAGGAATTGGCAGCCCACGAATAGGCCAGCTGGGCGCCGTGGTTCTCCGCTGCGTGTCATGTCAACGATAGAATCAGAGCCCAATGCGCATCTTCATCGACGAATCCGGCTCCTTCCAGGTTCCGAAATCCGCCGACGATCATTCAGCGGCGGTTGTGGTCGGCGTGGTTGTGCCAGAGATACGCGAACAAGCACTACTCGAGCAGTTTGCGCGATTTGTAAGTGGACTCGACAAATCCGAACGCAATGGCAGCGGTGAGCCGAAGGGTTCGCGACTTTCCAGTGCCAACCGTGCTCGGTTCGCAGACATACTGGGCAGTGTGCCCGGTGTGATGATCCTGCCGGTTACAGCCGACTTGTCGGACCTGGCTGGTCATGCCGAAGAGTTGCCATTGCATCTATCGAAGTCCCTTCGAGAACATGCAGCCATCTGCGTTCACCAAACGATGCGTGACGAAGTGTTGACGCTTTCGCGTCAGATTGCCAATCTCAGCGCGCAGGAGGTGCTGAAACTGCTGCTATACACCGAGTCCATACAAGAGTGCGTCCATCACGCAGTGCTGTATCTCTCCGAGCCACCCTACCGCGATTGCTGGTCAACGGTTGACATCCTGATTGATCGACTGACGAAGAACCCAACTGGCAGGGAGAAACAAGTATTCAAGGTGATGCTCTTGTCGTGGCTGACAGCTTGGAGCGCCAGCAGTCCATTGACGCTCATTAAACAAGTCCACACAGCGGATCACCCCTTCGTACAACGCTTCGATACAGAGGCAGGCATAGACATGCGACTACTCGTCGGTGAAGGATTGCGCTGGGTTGACTCCGCCCAGGAACCGGGGGTGCAGATTGCCGACATCGCGGCTGCAATCACTTTCAGCGCTGTTCACGACCTACGCAATCACGACAATCGATGGCCAGAGTTTCTATCCCTCATGTGCTGTTGCCCATACGTGCCAGAGGACGGGCCCGGATTTGTCACGCTTTTGCCAGATGGACATACTCCGCATGTGGCCAAATACGTTGGACTAGTTCGCGCACTCGCTGCGAAGTTTCCGAAGCGCCAGTGGCAGTACCGCGGCTTACGACAGATGCGGCAAGAGCGACGTAGCATGAATCCGAATGCATTCCGTGCGACTATCTAAGTATCAGCGGATTCTGGGGTCCGGCACCGCGATGGCGGCGGAAGGCCGCGCTCTTCCGGGGGTTGCGATCTGTGCGTTGCGTGTTCTCCGACCGTCTGCCGCGGGCTCTCGGAGTTTCCACGTTTCGTCGCTCAGAACATGGGACTGGGTGATCTCGACGGTCGATTTCGCAAGGTGAACCATTCATGTCTCAAGCTGGAAGGCTCGGGGACATCGGAGTTCAAAGGTCGATTGCCTGATGGGTCATCTTGCGCAGCGAGCATATTCCGAGATCCTTTCGCTCGCTGAGTGTGCAATCGATCGATCCCGGGCATAGGTAACCCATGACGGCGCTCCTCGTTTGGCGCCGCATCATGCCCGTTGCCGGAGCCCGCTGTGCCCGCCATCACCGATTCCGCCACCATGTCCGCCGACGAGCGCCGCGCTGAGGTCGCCCACATCCTCGCATGTGGCCTCGTCCGGTTCGTCCGGGTCGCCCGGACGCGAGCATCTTCGCCGCCCGCCCAATCCGAAGATTCCCGCGACATCGCACTTGAACTCGGCGAGCCTTCGCGCCTCACTGTGGTGAACCGGCCCCGCGGTTAGGGCCGGGTCTCCATGCCGAAAGGAGCCGCCACATGCCAACGACCATCGAACGCGAGATCGACGCCCTGCAACGGATGACCACGAGCGAACTCGTGGAGCGCTACGAGCAACTCTGCAATCAGCCCTGCCGCACGCGGCACCGGGCGTACCTTATCCGCAAGATCGCCTGGCGCATTCAGGCCAAAGCCGAGGGCGACCTCTCTGAACGCGCGCGCCGCCGCGCGGCGGAATTGGCCGATGACGCAGAGGTGCGCGTCATGGCGCCGCGCACGCAGATTCACCCGCCCCAGCCGGACGCCCCGCCCACTGCCACGCGTGGAGTCTCGACCGCCGAGCCGCGCGACCCGCGTCTGCCCTCAGCCGGCTCGGCCATCATGCGCAAGTACAAGGGCCGCACGATCCGCGTCGTCGTACTCGACGATGGGCAGGGTTTCGAGTGGGACGGGCAGCGCTACCGCACACTGACGGCCATTGCCAAGAAGGTCACCGGCAGCCACTTGAACGGGTTTCGGTTCTTCCAGTTGGAGGCGAAACCGTGAGCCGGCATCGAACCACCGCCGTTGCGAACGGCCACGGCAAGGCCGAGACGCGCCGGGTTCGCTGCGCCATCTACACCCGCAAGTCCAGCGAGGAAGGGCTCGACCAGGAGTTCAACTCCCTCGACGCCCAGCGCGAGGGCGCCGAAGCGTTCATCACCAGCCAGAAAGCCGAGGGGTGGACCTGCCTGCCCGAGCGCTACGACGACGGCGGCTTCTCGGGCGGGAGCATGGAACGGCCGGCGCTGGCACGGCTCCTCCGCGACATCGAGGCCGGCGGCATCGACTGCGTCGTAGTCTACAAGGTCGATCGGCTCAGCCGCTCGCTGCTCGACTTCTCGCGCATCATGGAGACCTTCGACAAGCACGGCGTCTCGTTCGTCTCCGTCACCCAGCAGTTCAATACCACGCACTCGATGGGCCGGCTCACCTTGAACATCCTCCTGTCGTTCGCCCAGTTCGAGCGCGAAATCATCGGCGAGCGCATCCGCGACAAGGTCGCCGCCCAGAAACGCAAGGGCAAGTGGGCAGGCGGCGTGCCCGTGCTCGGCTACGACGTCGACCGCAATGGCCCCAGCCCGCGACTGGTCATCAACGCCCGGGAGGCGGCGCGGGTGCGCGAGGTTTTTTCCCTGTACCTCGAGAAGGGCTCGCTCCAGCCGGTGGTTAGCGAACTCACCCGGCGAGGCTGGGTCAACAAGCGGCGGCTCACCAAGAAGGGGCAGAAACTCGGCGGGCGGCCATTCGACAAGGCCACGCTCCATGTCCTTCTGACCAACCCGATACTCACGGGCAAGATCGTTCACAAGGGCGAGGCCTATGAAGGTGAGCACGACGCGATCATCGACCAGGACGTGTTCGATCAGGTCCAGTCGCTGCTCAAGACGAATGGCCGCACGGGTGGCGCGGAAGTCCGCAACAAGTACGGGGCGCTGCTGCGCGGTCTGCTCAAGTGCAAGGGCTGCGGTCACGCCATGACGCATACTTTCAGCAGCGGCCGCAAAGGGCGGTTCTACCGCTACTACCGCTGCGTGCGCGCGATCAAGAGCGGCGCCCACCTGTGTGAGTCGGGAACGCTGCCGGCGGCCGAGATCGAGCGTGTTGTGGTGGACGAGGTGCGGGCGCTGGCAACGGACAGGTCACTCCTCGCCGAGGTTCTGGCGGAGGCTCAGACATCTGTCGCCGGCGAGCGATCGACTCTGGTGACTGAGCGCGACGACCTAAAGGGCGAACTCCGCCGCCAGCATCAGGACCTGCGGCGGCTCGTCGAGGATGGCCGAACAGACCGGGAGGCAACAACCCGAGTCGCCGATCTCAATGATCGCATCCGCGGTGGAGACGAGCGTCTGCGGGAACTGGATGCCCGCATCGCCGAACTCGAACGCGAGAACATCACGCGAGCCGAGGCGGAAGCGGCCTTCACCGATTTCGACGGGCTGTGGGCCAATCTGAGCCCGCGCGAGCAGGCTCGCCTTCTCAATCTACTCATCGCTGCCGTTGAGTATGACGCGAAAGCCGGGAACGTCGCCGTCACGTTCCGGCCTACCAGCATCGGTGCGCTCGCCCGCCGCCGCAAGGAGCAAGCCGCATGACCACCGTCACCCGGGAAATTCACTTCACGGTCAAGGGCAACCGCAAGCGCGCCATCACCGGCCCGGCGCCGCAGAAGCCGGAGCCGAAGGGTCGCATCCCGCGAATCTCCAAACTGATGGCCCTGGCGATCCGCTTCGACCAGTTGCTCAACGACGGAGTCGTCGCCAACCAGTCTGAACTCGCCCGCCTCGTCCACGTCACCCAGCCGCGGATGACGCAGATCATGAACCTGCTGAACCTGGCACCGGACATTCAGGAGGAGATTCTGCACCTGCCATCAGTGACGGACGGAAGGGATCCAATCCATGAACGGGTATTGCGCGCCGTGGTAGCTCAGCACGATTGGAATGCGCAGCGCACCGTCTGGCTTGGGATCAAACGGATGGCGCAGTAGCATTACTGCTCCGGCGTGGTGCCAAACTCGGTCGCGATCGACTTCTGCGGTGGCCCAAACTGGGAATCCAGGTAATCACGCATTTCCTGAGGGAGTTTCGCTTCTACCTCTTTCGGGTCGGCGCAAATCATGAATGCATCGATGCTGAACCCGTAGCCGCCCTGAACTGGTTCGGTGGCGATTCCGAGTACTCGCCGTTCCCCTAGCTTGAGCATCCCGGCGATGGTCACCATTTCAAGCATCTGCAGCCGTTCCTCTCGCCCATCCAACGAAACCAGGAACACGCAGACTGCGTGCTCGTGTCTCTCTGAGCCGCTAATAAACCAGCGATCGCGCTTCTGATTAACGCACTTTTGGCTCTTTTTGATCAACTTCTCACCGATCAGCCGCCGTTCGAGCCGCCGAATGCGCGCCAACTCGTTTGCGACTGCCACGTATGCAGCCGTTGGTTCCATAGGATCAACCAACTGCGCGATACGATCATTGATGTGTGGCAGACTCGCATGGGCGCTCTCGTGGAGCTTGTCAATCAGGATATCCACGATGAGCGATGGCCTGTCCGCTGTTGCCCGCTGCTCCCGAACTTCCAGCTCCTCGAACCCCTCCCAGCAGCCTTCGCCAATCAGAACCACGTCGTGGGTGGCGACCCACTCTCGAAACCGCTCTGGGTCAAGTTTGTACGTGGCCAGCAAGTCCAACTCGGTGACGCCCATGAGTTGGTTCTTCTCGAAGAACTGCTCCCGGGCTTGCAGGTAATCCACAAGATCGCCAACCGTTGAGAGCTCCGAGAGAAGTGCCTGCAACTCGATGTGAGTCGTGGTGAGCACACTGACATCGCCGCCGTCGCACTCCAGAATCGGCCCGCCACCCCATTTTTCCAATGTGGGGTGATCAACCACCGCGATTCCGTACACATGCCTGATCTTGGCGGGATCGATCGGGACGCGACCCTGCCGATCGTTCTCGATCTCCTTGACCTGTCCACTCCGGATCGCATTCACGCCACGTTCGATCTGGCTGAGCGCCTTCTCCATTCGTGAGTTGGCGTACTTGGCCCATTCCGCATCAGTGCGGTCAGGCCGCTTCTCACGATCCGCGGTTTTGACCTCAATGAGGATCGCCGTGTCGTCCAAGAGCACCAAGAGGTCGCACAGCTCGATCTCGCCGTTCGACCCTGGGTACTTCTGTCCACGGAAGAGGAAATCGCGTCCCAGCGGGGCTTGGCAGAGCCATTCAACAAAGTCCTCTCCGACCTCACCAACGCTCTTGACTGGCTTCTTCGCCGGATCCGCCATCGCTGCTCCTTCCTTGCCGCCGACCGCCATGAGGGTCAGCCGCGACCCGTGGGTTATGCTATACTGTCTCCGTTTAGTGGACAATGCACACCCGGCAGCCCGAGGTTCCTGATGGACAACAATGGGTTCGGCACCAAGGTCGCCTTCATCTGGAGCGTGGCGGATCTCATCCGTGGGCCCTACAAGCCGAATCAGTACGGCAAGGTCATTCTTCCGCTCACCGTGCTTCGCCGCATGGATTGCCTTCTCAGTGCCACTCGCGACAAGGTGCTGCGCAAAGCGGAAGAGTTGAAGCGCAAGGGAATGTCGCCTCAAGCCATCGAGCCGATTCTCAATCGAACGGCCGCTCCAACCGACTGGCCCAAAGACCGGCCCTTCCTCATCCACAACACTTCGAAGTTCGACTTCAGCCGCCTCAAGGACGACCCGAACCACATCGCCCGAAACCTCACGCACTTCATCAAGGGCTTCTCCTCCAAGGCCCGCGAGATCTTCGAGCACTTTGGCTTCGCTGAGCAGATCGAAAAGCTCGACAAGACCAATCGCCTCTATCTGGTTGTTTCCCGGTTCGCAGACATCGATCTCCATCCCGCATCGGTCCCGAACACGGAGATGGGCTACATCTTCGAAGAACTAATCCGGAAGTTCAGCGAGGCAGCCAACGAGACCGCCGGCGATCACTTTACGCCGCGCGAGGTCATTCGCCTGATGGTGAACATCCTCTTCGACCCGGACGATGAAATCCTCCGGCGCCGCGGGATCGTCCGCACCATGCTGGACCCGGCCTGCGGAACGGGCGGCATGCTCTCCGTTGCCGAAGAGTACGTCGCTGAACTCAACCCGGATGCGAAGCTCGAAGTCTTCGGTCAGGACTACAACGACGAGTCCTACGCCATCTGCGGCTCGGACATGCTCATCAAAGGCCAGAACATCGAGCACATCGTTTTCGGCGACTCGTTCACGGAAGACGGCTTTCCCAGCGAGTCCTTTGACTACATGCTGGCCAATCCCCCTTTCGGCGTCGAGTGGAAGCCGGAAGAAGACTTCATCCGCCAGGAGCATGAGCGCAAAGGCGGCCGGTTCGACGCCGGGCTGCCGCGCATCAACGACGGCTCGCTGCTGTTCCTCCAGCACATGATCTCGAAGATGAAGACCATCGACCCGAAGAAGTCCAATGGCGGCAGCCGCATCGGGATCGTCTTCAACGGCTCGCCGCTCTTCACCGGCGACGCAGGCTCCGGCGAATCGAACATCCGGCGCTGGATCATTGAGAATGACTGGCTGGAAGCCGTAATTGCCCTGCCCGATCAACTTTTCTACAACACCGGTATCTACACGTACATCTGGATTGTCACCAATCGCAAGACCCCGCAGCGGCGCGGGAAAGTGCAGCTCATCAACGCCGTGCACTTCTACCGCAAGATGCGCAAGAGCCTCGGTAACAAGCGCAACGAGATCGGCGACGGCAAATACGGCCGAGCGGACCACATTGGCGAAGTCACCCGCATCTATGGCGCTTTCCAGCACGATGACGCGCGCGAACTGGACGTCGATGGCGAGCGTCAGCGGCTCGTTGTCAGCAAGGTCTTCGAGAACGAAGATTTCGGGTACCGGAAGGTGACGATCGAGCGGCCGCTCCGCCTGAAGTTTCAGGTCGTGCCGGAGCGCATCGACGCCCTGCGGGAGGCGACGCCGTTCCAGAACCTGGCCAAATCGAAGAAGAAGCCGGGCAGCAAGGCTGCCTTGGCGGAGGAGGAAGTGGGCAGACGGCACCAGCAGGCGATCCTGGACGTCCTGCGGTCGCTCAATCAGGCGAAGGTCTGGATGAGCCGGGATGATTTCCTGACGGCGCTCGACGCCGCTGCGGAGCAGGCAGACGTCAAACTCCCGGCGCCGATCAAGAAGGCGATCGTCGCCGCGCTTGGCGAGCGCGACGAGAGCGCCGAGATCTGCCGCGACAAGGACGGCAACGTCGAGCCCGACCCCGAGTTGCGCGACTACGAGAACGTACCACTCAAGCAGAGTGTGTACGAGTATTTCGAGCGGGAGGTGAAGCCGCACGTCCCCGATGCATGGATCAACGAGGTGGTCGTCGACGAGCGGGATGGCAAGGTCGGAAAGGTCGGCTACGAGATCCCCCTCAACCGGCATTTCTACGTCTACAAACCGCCTCGGCCCCTGGGCGAGATTGAGGGCGACATTGCGTCGCTTGAGAAGGACATCGTTCTCATGCTCGCAGAGGTGACGCGGTGATTCCTGTTGCCATCGATGACATCACTGCGGATCACATCCGGGCGCTCGTCACCAACGGAGTGCGCGAAGGCCGGACGATTGAGTACAAACGGTCGCTTCCGGGTGCAACCGACAGCGAGAAGAAGGAATTCCTGGCGGACGTCTCCTCCTTTGCCAACGCCAGCGGCGGCGACCTCGTGTATGGGATGGATGCAACGGAAGGCGTGCCAACGGGCGCCATCGGTCTTCAAGGCGCAACCCTGGATCAGGAAATGCTCCGCATTGAGGGCATGATTCGGGACGCGATCGCGCCGCGCATCCTGGGACTCCGGATGAAGCCGATTGCCGGACTCGACAGCGGACCGGCACTGCTGCTACGGATTCCGCGCAGCTGGTCTGGGCCGCATATGGTGACCTTCAAGGGGTCATCACGATTCTTCACCCGCAGCGGTGCAGGCAAAGTCCAAATGGATGTAGACGAGCTGCGCTCGGCCTTTGCGCTTGCAGGTGATCTGCCGCATCGCATCAGGATGTGGCGAGACGACCGATTGAGTCGGATCCTCGCAAACGAGACACCGATTCCACTGCATGATCCTTCGCTCTTGGTTTTGCATCTGGTTCCGGTCCAATCGTTGAATTCGGCTCCCACTCTGGCTGTTCTCGATCTTGTGGCAAAGTCGGGCCAACTTGGCCCGATTGGCGTGGGCGGCGGGAACAGACGCATCAATCTGGATGGGCTGGCGATGTGCGCCGAGAGTCATGATCGCCGCCTGCGGTTTGCCGGCTACGCCCAAACCTTCAGGTCGGGCTGCATCGAATCAGTATTCAGTGGACTCGCCCAAAGCGAAGAGAAGGGTCGCCCGCCATCCATACCCATTCAGGAATGCGAGAAGTGGACTCTCGAGGCTGTCGCGCGCTATGTCCGAACCCTCAACGAACTCTCGATCGGCTTCCCGATGGTCGTCATGCTCTCAATGATGGGAGTCAAAGGCGCCGTATTCGCGATTGGGCGGGGCATAGACGCGCATGCACAGCCGATCGATCGCGACCCGCTCTTGCTGCCGGAGATCGTCATTGAAGAAGCGCCAAGAGACCTTCCCCGACTGATGCGTCCAATGTTCGACGCTGCCTGGAATGCGGGAGGACTCTATCACTCGTTCAACTACGACGGAAAGGACAATTGGAAGGCCGGTTCGCTCTCGGGAGTCCCGATGGAGGTGGTCAAGTGAACCGCGCACCGCTGGCAAGTATTCCGGTCGAGCAGGTCGAGTGGCTGGAGGTCGTGACCGGTGGACGACGGTGGAAGCCGTATCCGGAATACCGGGAGAGCAATATCGAGTGGTTGGGACGGGTGCCGGTCGGCTGGACCATCGACCGTCTGAAATGGACGACAGCCGGCTCTCGGAACGGGATCTGGGGCAGCGAGCCGGATGCCCAGAACGACATCATCTGCGTTCGCGTCGCCGACTTCGATCGCACCGGCTTCTCGGTTTGGATCGACGATCCAACGGTGCGCGCCGTGCTGCCAAACGAGAGGCGCGGCAGGGTCCTTCAGCGGGGAGACCTTCTGATCGAGAAATCCGGCGGTGGCGACCTCCAGCCGGTGGGCGTGGTTGTTCAGTTCGACCACGATGAGCCGGCGGTCTGCTCCAACTTCGTCGCCCGGGTTCTGGTTCCGCCGGCTTTCGACTCGAGGTATCTCGTGTATCTCCACGCGCATCTGTACGCGGGGCGCGTCAACACGCGATCGATCAAGCAGACAACTGGCATTCAGAACCTTGATGCCACGGCCTACTTTGACGAAGGCGTTGCTTGGCCGCCCCTTCCCGAACAGCGGGCGATCGCGGCGTTTCTGGATGGCAAGACGCGGCAGATTGATGAACTGATCAAGAAGAAGCGGCGACTGATTGAACTGCTGCATGAGAAGCGCACCGCCCTGATTTCCCACGCCGTCACGAAGGGCCTCGACCCCGCGGCCCCGATGAAGCCCTCCGGCATCGACTGGCTGGGCGACGTGCCGGTGCACTGGGAGGTGAAGCCGCTCAAGTTTCTGACAAGTCGGATCGGGAGTGGCAAGACACCCAAGGGTGGGGCCGAGGTCTATGTCTCGGAGGGGGTAATGCTCTTGCGGAGCCAGAATGTTTACGACGACGGGCTGCGCCTCGACGATGTCGTCTTCATCGACGAAGAGACTGATGCAGAAATGGCCGGCACGCGCGTTCAACCCGGCGATGTGCTCTTGAACATCACCGGAGCGTCGATCGGGCGGGCGGCCGTCGTGCCACCTGGTGCGCCGCGCGCGAATGTAAATCAGCATGTCTGCATCATCCGCCCGGCGAAGGTCTCGGCCCGATTTCTTCACGCCTTCTTCTGCTCGAAAGCCGTGAAGGACTGGATTCGAGCTGAGGAGAACGGAACATCTCGTGAAGGACTCAACTTCCGGCAAATCGGCTCTATGGACCTACCAGTACCTCCGCCGGCTGAACAGGATGCCATCACCAGAGCGATCGAACAGGCGACGCAGAAAGCGGATGGAATCCGAAGGGCCGCACATGATGCAATCGATCGCTTGGCCGAGTATCGGCAAGCCATGATCTCCGCGGCGGTCACGGGCAAGATCGACGTGCGTGAGGAAGGGGCCGAGGCATGAGGACCCTCACCAACCTGCTTGCCGAAGATGCTGCCCGCATCAGGAGCGACATCATGACACTGATGGCGAACTCGGGCCTTCACGTCGACAGTGGCGGCGGAGGCATTGTGTTTCTGGGAGGTAGCCATTGGTGGGATGATCTACCGCTGGAGGGAAGGCGGAATCAGGACAAGATTCTGACTGAGTATCGCCAGTACCGAGATCTTGTCCGGGTGCTCATTCGGAGACTGTCCGACGATAGCCAGCGAGAGTTCGACGCGGCAGACCGTGTTGTCGTGGAGAACATCGACCAGCGAGGCGCGACGTGGTGCGAGACGGTGCCGGAGGCCCAGGCCAAGACGCTCGATGCGGTCGACAAAATCCAGGGTCTTCTCGACCGGCTGTACTCGCCGGAGGCCGAGGCGCTGGTGATCCCGGACACCAATGCCCTGATCATGGGCGCCCCGCTGGAGCAGTGGTCGTTTGATTGGTGCGATGCGTTCACGGTCGTGCTCACGCCGACGGTGCTGGCCGAACTTGACGAACTCAAGATCGCACACCGGAATCCGGAGGTACGCACGAAGGCGGAGCGCATCATCCGTCGGATCAAGGAGTACTGCCGACGCGGTGATCTCCGGGCGGGGGTGCCGATCGTCACCGGGCGTATCAAGGCCCGGTCGATCGCGGTGGAGCCGAAGCTGGACGAGTCATTGCCGTGGCTTGACCCGACGAACAACGACGACCGACTTCTCGCCTCCACCATCGAGATCATCCGCCAAAACGTGCGGTCGGTTGTGGTGCTGGTCACCGGCGACATCAACCTGCAGAACAAAGCGCAGCACGCACGGCTACCGGTGTCGGAGCCACCGACCCAGTCGGAGACGGTCGAATGAGCGCGATGGAATCACGCGCTTGGTTGTTTGCGAACAAGTCCGCTGGCGCGTACAAGGCGAGCGTGTGGGATATGTCCACGATCCTCCAATCGAGCAACTATTCGATCAAGGAGTCTGAGAAGAACCGGGCGCGAGTTCGGCCGGGCGATGTCGTCTACATGCGCATCTACGGCGAAGGGTTCATCGGTCGATTTGCAATCGGAGGCGAGTGGCGGGCCCTGAACAAGCGCGAGCAGAAGTGGAAAGGGTCGATCGTTGGCGTGTTCCCGATGACCGATGTTGAGATCTGGAGTCACTGCGTTCCGCAAAGCCTTGTGTTCTGCGACCTCTCAAACCAGAATCACCGACTTCGCATCGCCCGTGCTACTGCGAGCGACGTGAGCCTGATCGAGTGTGCTCGCAAGATTTGCGGCCGGTTGTCCATGGGAGGAGTCGATGGAGAGGTCGTCGCCCTTGAACGGGGCCTGGAGGAGGCTCTCAAACCGAGCCTGCCGAAGCTCGGTCTCAAACTGGCGGACAAACGGATCCGGCAGCAGTTCTCAATGGGAGTTGGGGTGGGACGAAGCGATCTGATCTGCACCGATGAATCGGATGATCTCGTGGTTGTCGAGTTGAAACGCGGCTTGTCGTCAGATCAGGTGGTCGGCCAGGTTCTCAGCTACATCGGCTGGATTCGCGAGAACATCGCCACAACGAGCCAACCCGTGAAGGGGATCATCGTGACTGGGGATTACGACGAGCGCCTCAGGCTCGCAGCGAAGGCCGCAGGTATTCGGGTCATCCTTGTGCGACTGGGCTGAACGCGAACGAAGAGGAACGCAGATGCCGGCGGATCACAGAGAACGTGCATTTGAGACAGTCATCGAGGATCATCTCCTCGGTCACGGGTACCACAAGGGCGACGCCCGCGACCACGATGCTGTAACGGCCCCCGAGGGATTCGACCGGGAATCGGCACTTTTCCCCGGGGTGTTCGTCGAGTTTGTAAGAGCGTCCCAGCCGGAAACCTGGAAAACGCTGGAGAAGCTGCACGCGGTGAACACGGCTGAGGTCGTGGTCAATGAACTCATCAAGAACCTCGACTCCCGAGGGTGCCTGGACGTGGTGCGGCACGGCTTCAAGTGCTACGGCAAGCAGATCGAGGCCGCGTTTTTCAGACCGTCGCACGGGCTAAACCCGGACACGCAGCGGTTGTACGGCACCAACCGACTCACCGTGACCCGACAGGTGCACTTCTGCCCTGACAGCGAGCAGTCCATCGACCTGATGATCGCAATCAACGGGTTGCCGATCGTCACGGCGGAGTTGAAGAATCCAATGTCCGGGCAGACGGTTGAGGATGCCAAGCGGCAGTACATGAACGACCGCGACCCGCGGGAGCTGGTGTTCCAGTTCAAGAAGCGGTCGCTCGTGCACTTCGCCGTCGATCCTGACCTGGTGTTCATGACCACGCAACTCAAGGGCCGAGAGACGGCGTTCCTGCCTTTCAATCGGGGGGATGGGAACGGCGCTGGCAACCCGGACAATCCCGCTGGGCACAAGACGTCGTATCTGTGGGAGGAAGTGTGGCAACGGGACTCGATGCTGGACATCGTGGCGCGATTTCTGCACCTCCAGACGGAAGAGCGGCGCATCGGGGGCCGACGCATCCGCAAGGAGCGGATGATCTTCCCGCGGTATCACCAACTGGACGCGGTGCGGCGGATGGAGGTGCACGCCCGCGCCAAGGGCGCCGGTCACAATTACCTGGTCCAGCACTCAGCGGGGAGTGGAAAGAGCAATTCGATCGGCTGGCTTGCGCAGCGCCTCGCCAGCCTGCACAATGAACGGGATGAGAAAGTCTTCCACTCCGTAGTCGTCATTACCGATCGCGTTGTGCTCGACCAGCAGTTGCAGGAGACGATCTATCAGTTCGAGCACAAGCATGGCGTTGTCCAGAAGATCGACGAGAACTCGACGCAGTTGGCCGAGGCTCTCAAGACCGGCGTGCCCATCATCATCACGACACTCCAGAAGTTTCCGTTCGTTACGGACAAGATCGGTGACCTGCCAGAGCGGCGATACGCCGTCATCGTCGATGAAGCACACAGCAGCCAGGCGGGGGAGACGGCCGCGGAGCTGAGGGGCGTGCTCGCCGGCGCCCGGATCAGGGAACAGGCACGGCAGGAGGCCGCGGAACAGGAACTTCCCGACCACGAAGAAGAGATCATCAAGGCGATGAAGAAGCGGGGACGACAGCCGAACCTGTCGTTCTTCGGCTTCACCGCCACGCCCAAGTACAAGACGCTGGAGATGTTTGGCCAGCCCGGGCCCGATGGGAAGCCCGAGCCGTTCCATCTTTACAGCATGCGACAGGCGATCGAGGAGGGATTCATCCTCGACGTGCTTCAGAACTACACGACGTACAAGGCATACTTCAGGCTCATCAAGTCGGTCGAGGATGATCCGCATGTCGAGAAGCGCAAGGCCGCCAGAGCCCTGGCTCGCTTCATGACGCTCCATCCCCACAACATCGAGCAAAAGACCGAAGTGATGGTCGAGCACTTCTGGCAGGTCACGCGGCACAAGATCGGCGGAAAAGCCAAGGCGATGGTGGTGACGGCGTCGCGGATGGCGGCCGTACGGTACAAGCAGGCGTTCGACCGGTATATCCGTGAGAAGGGCTATCCGATCAAGACATTGGTGGCGTTCTCGGGGACGGTCGTGGATGATCTAGAGTCCGGCACAACCTACACCGAGGGCGGCATGAACACTGGCATCTCGGGCAAGGAACTTCCGGAGAAGTTCGCCACTGAAGAGTACCAACTGCTGCTGGTCGCCGAGAAGTTTCAGACGGGATTCGACCAGCCGCTGCTGCACACGATGTACGTGGACAAGAAGTTGGAGGGCGTCCATGCCGTCCAGACGCTGTCGCGATTGAACCGGACTCATCCGGGGAAAGAGGACACGTTCGTGCTGGACTTCGTGAACGACCGCGACGAGATTCTGAAGGCATTCCAGCCGTACTACGAGGCGACGTCGGTCGGCGAGCAGGCGGACCCACAACAGCTGTATGCCCTGCAAGCGGAACTGGCTGCTTTCGGCGTTTTCACTGCGGACGAGGTCGAGGCGTTCTGTCGCGTCTTCTTCAAACCGAAAGCAAATCAGAGCGCCAGTGACCACGCTCAGATGAACGCGATCCTTGATCCTGCGGTGTCCCGATTCAAGGGACTGCGGGACGAACTTCGGCCCGCGCTGCCGGAAGCCGAGTGGAAGCAGGCGAAGGAGGAAGCACAAGAGACGTTTCGCGCAAAGCTGTACGCATTCCGCAGCCTGTACGCCTTTCTCTCACAGGTCATTCCGTACCAGGACTCCGACCTCGAGAAGCTCTACGCCTATGCGCGATTCCTGATCGCCAAACTGCCCCGGCGAGGAACCGGGCCGCGCTACCACTTCGAAGACGAGGTTGCCCTCAAGTTCTACCGATTGCAGAAGATCAGTGAAGGGGCGATCCCGCTGCAGCCCGGCGCAGGAGGCGAGATCAAGGGGCCGACAGCGCTGGGTACTGGGCTGCCCCGCGATGAGGAGATCGAACTCTCCTCGCTAATCGAACTCCTGAATGAACGATTCGGAACCGACTTCAAGCCGGCGGATCAACTCTTCCTTGATTCGGTGCGGGAGGATGCGCTGGCCGACGAGACTTTGCGGCAAGCCGCCCGCGCCAACACTCTGGACAACTTCAAGTACGTATTCAGCAAGGCTCTGGAGGGGCTGTTCATCGACCGTATGGAACAGAATGAGGAAATCTTCGCGAGGTTCATGGGAGACAAAGACTTTCAGCGTCTCGTCGAGGAGCATCTCCGGCGACAGGTGTATGAGCGCGTTCGTGCCGACGACGATCAGCCTGGCCGGCTGGAAGTTGGAGCATCTCCATGACCTCGCCAAGGAAGTCATTCGGCGCGATGGTTCGTCGGCACCGGCTTGCCAAGAAGCTGAGTCTGCGGAAGTTCGCGGAGATGGTTGGCGTCAGCCCGACGTATCTGTCGTTGGTCGAGCAGGGCAAAGTCGAGCGCCCTCCCACGGCCGAGCGTGTGCGCAAAATGGCGGAGCTATTGGGCGAGAATCCGGATCAATGGATTGCACTGGCGGGCCGCATGCCCGACGATGTGGCGGAGATTATCCGTGAAGCGCCCGAAACCATGCCGGCACTCCTGCGCGCAGTGAAGGGGATGACGGTCGAAGAACTGAAGAAGCTGACCGAGAGGATCGAGAGGCAAAACCGAAAGGACCATCGCTCATGAGTCGTCGCTTCACACCGAGCCGAGAGCGAGTCCCGTACCTCACCGATCGCGCGATCGAGGATGATGCCCAGGCTCTTCTTGAAGAGTGGTGGGACCAGAACAATGAGGTCGTGGTCCCTGTTCCGCTTGATGATCTTGTCGAGTTGCACCTCGGTCTGACCTACGAGATCGAGGATCTCCGAGGCCGCTTCGGACAACTGGATGTGCTCGGCGCCATCTGGTTCAATGAAAACATCATTCGCGTCGATTCGTCTCTTGATCCGAGCGTACATCCACCCATGCTCGGCCGCTTCAACTTCACGTTGGCTCACGAGATTGCGCACTGGCGACTGCATCGCAGGCACCTGCTTGAGGACCCCAACGAGGCTGGACTATTCGAACCGAATGGCAGGCCTGCATTCGTGTGCCGATCAAGCCTCAAGCCCCGTGAAGAGTGGCAGGCGGATCATTTTGCAGGGTGCCTGATGATGCCGCGAAAGCAGCTGCGGCTCGCATGGGAAAATTGGCGAGGCACCGATCAGCCGGTACAGATCGGCGAAGTCACCGGTCGATCCTCTGGCGGAAGACCTCAGCCAGAAATCGAACAGAGTGCGATAGAGCAGTTCTGTCGTCCGCTCGCCGAGCAATTCGCGGTGTCGGGACAGGCGATGCGCATCAGGCTGGAGGGACTCGGGCTGCTTGTTGAGCGGATTGAACCAGGCCTGTTTCAGCAGGACTGAAGCTTTTTCACAATGGTGCCGTTCACCGTTTACTGTATGGTGCATTACCAAGGAGAATTCCATGGCCGCATTCAACCTGAAGAAGACTCTCAAGCAGATTGACCCCGACCTGCGCCAGGCACTGTTCTTGCGCTATCCCGAGCTGGCATCGCTCGACTGGTTGCAACTGAAGAAGAAGCGGCAGGTCGATCTTCTCTTCAACGCGCTGGTGGCGCTTCCGAATAATCAGAAGCGGGACATTCAGTTTCTGCTCCGAACCTTCCTCAGCATGACACCGGCCTGCCACCTCAAGGTGCTGCTGGAGGAACTGCGGAGCCACAGTCCCGAGCTCGTGAATACGTGGTCTAAGCAAGAGTCAAGGATCGACAAAGTCGTCTGGACCTATCTCCAGGCGAGGGCAGCATTCCGGGAAGCAGTCATCTTCGTTCGCGCGGACGATCTCGCGAAGTCGATGTACTGGCGCAAGTGGCAGGGCGTAGACTGCGGTCAGTTCAGCGCCGATGAGGATCGAATTCGCGCCCTCAGCCAGTCCCTGATCGATCACCACAGCGGCGAGTTTCGGGGAGATGTGTGCGAGATTCACCCGTACACGCGCAAGAATGGCGCTGTCTACTTGTTCGCGTACCTGCCGAACTGGCCGGAGAACTTCATGGTCTTCAACCGTGAAGGTGAGCTGGAGTCCCTTAACCTCCCCACAGCCTTCAGCATCCTCTACGTGTTCACACCCAAAACCGGCTCGCTCGAAATCATCGCCTCAGGCGGCCAGTCGGCTCAGCTCGAGCTTCGCCGCCGGTTCTACCAGGCGATGACTCAGACCGAAGTCGAGGACCTCGACCCGGAACGTCCGACCTACTCGCTCGACCACCTGCTCGAAGAGGGCTTCGACTTCACGGGTCAGGATTCGGCCAAGGTTGAACGCGTCGAGGTATCGCGACTGCTCGTTTACCCCCGCGTGGAAGGCTTCAACATCGAGGGACTCCAGTTGCGAATCCGCAAGGGAACGACATGGAACAAGATCATCGAGAAGCTCGACCACATGCTCACGGCGATTGATCTCTCGCGCGCCCAGCTCACCGTCGAGGAGATCTGGATTCGAATCCAGTGCTCTCGCAACGGGGAGAAGCGTCCGCGCATGATCAACCTCAAGATCACGCCGCGGGCATGCAATCTCAAGAGCATCGATGATGATGACCTCCAGGAGATCGGACTGAATTGTCTGGAGGCGTGGAAGATCAGCCATGACTAACGCACTCGACATCCTCTGGGCGACCCTCGAAGCAGTGGAGCCGGTGCTCACGCCAGACGCGTGGCGCCGCATCCCGACTGAGTCTCGCTCGGCTCTCACGGCCTCGAAGCTCTTCGTGCCGGGCCCGCCGGCGCATCGGATCCGATGCCCGGCGTGCGCCACGCCCCACATGGCACCGATCATCGCCCGACCAGGACCAGCGGCCACGACGCGACTCTTCGCCAAGTGCCCGCGCGAGGCACGCGTCCCGATCACTGAGGCGCATCGGCAGACCTGGCGGGGGAACGCCCGAAGCGTGGCGGAATCGATCGCCGCGTCATTGAGTCTCTCCGGTGGTGTCAGGGCTATACGGAGTGACCGGGTCATCGACTGCGGGCAGCTGCAGTCGCAGGGACAGCGAGCTGGTGTCTTTCTCGCGCGTGCGCTGTGCCGCCGAGACGGCCACAAGTTCGCACATGCAATACCTCGATCAGCCCTGCCGTCCGTGGTGTTCGTGCCGAGCGAGATTCCGCCCGACGACATCTGGCTCGAGCCAAAGCCGCTGGCATTCGCTCTTTCTGGCAGCTGCGAACTATCGGATGACGCACTCATCGTGAATCGTCGTGTCGTCGAACAGTCACTTGCTCGGCGCGTCGACGGCTGGCGCGGTCCCAGGTATCTGTTCCGCCGCGCGGGCGACTACTGGGATGTGTCTTTCAACGGCAGCGGCGTCACGCACATCGATCATTCGGTCGGCATGACGTATCTGGCACTCCTGCTTGCCGTTCCCTACCGCGACGTTGCGGCCCTAGACCTCCTCATCGCGAGGGCGGGAGTGCATCCTGACACGATCTGGGGTGGTGCTGGCGAGATCGCAGACGAAGAGTTTCTTCGACAAATCAGAGTGCGATATTCGGATCTTCAGACTCGAAGGGACGACGCGACAAAGCACCACGATTTGGGCACACTGCATCGAGTCCAACAGGAAATGGACCAACTTGCTGCGGAATTGGGGCGGCGCATGGATCGGCGCGGTAAGCCTCGCAAGGAAACCGATGCGGAGACGGTGCGCAAGGCCGTTTCTAATGCCGTATCCCGCGCGATCGACGGGTTCAAAGGGCACCTGCCCGAACTGATGCGGCATTTGAGGGCGTCAGTGAACTCGGGCACCGTCTTCAGATACGAGCCCGAGACGGAAATCGACTGGTCACTGTGATTTCTGATGGGTGGGCTCAGTTGCTACACGGTTTGTAGCAATGCTACGTGGGTTGTGGCGCACGGCGGGTAGCCGTGAGGTCATAACCCGGCGGTCACATCGCGAGTCTGTGTTCAACCGTGGCGAGCGCCGCCACGGCACAGCGATCCTTCGCGCACTGTTGGCCGGCTCTCCGGGATTCCCCTCCGGCGGGAAGGCCCTGTGGAGACCCGCCATGACGTCGTCAATCACCCATCCACCGCTGAACTCATCAAATCCAAGGCCCGCCAGCTGTGCCGCCGCACCGACTTCTCGACCTCGGACCTCGACGAATGCGAGCAGGAGATGCACATCTACGTGTGGCGCAAATCCCACCTCTACGACCCGGATCGGGGCAGCATCGAAGCGTTCGTCACCACCGCGCTCAAGAGCTGGGTCGGCATGGAGTTGCGGCGGCGCCACCGCCACAAGCGGTGGAACGGCCGTCCCACCGTTTCGATCGATCGATCGATGATCGAGTGCGAGGGAGTTCGGACTCCGCTGCTGGAGGTGCTCGTTGTATCTGATGGCCAGCGGCACACCTTTCGATCCCGCCCGGCTCCACTTGATCTCCTCATCCTCGAGGAACGCGTCCGCCACGGGCTGGCGCAGCTGACACCCGAGGAGCGCGACCTCCTCCACCATGTCGCGGAACACGGCGTCGCCAGGACTTCTCGCGAGTGGACGCGGCGGCTCGGCCGCCCCTTCTCCCGGCGCCAGGTCGGCAACGAGATGCTGCGCATCCGCCGCAAGTTCGAAGATCCACGACTTTCCGGGCAATGAGCGCGCAACGCGCCAACGCACGGCATAGGTAACCCCGGGAGGGCTCACCCGCGCAGTCAGCTTGCCGTGTGACCGCCCACAACAGGAGGCAACGCCCGTGTCCGACACCGTGTTTCGATTTTCGTTCCGATCCGGCATCGACCTGATCGAGGTCGAGGCCACGCTCCACCTGGCCATCGTCGCCGCCGAGGGCCTCTTTGGCGAAGCGCGGGTGCGGATGGAAGTGTCGTACCACGTCGACGCCCCCCATTCCGTCATTCTGATCGACGGCCGCACCGGCGCCGGCGATGCAGTCATCCGCGTCTTCACCGCCTTCATCACCCGCGAATTCGGCGAAGACGCTTTCGAGGTCCGCCGCACATCGCAGCCCATCACACCCCAACCCGAACCGGCGGCATCTGCCGGCTGAAACCCAGAGGAGATCGAACCCCAATGACCATGCTCCAGGCGATCCAGAAGGGCCGAAACCAACTGCCGCGCCGTGTGCTGCTCTACGGAGTGCACGGCGTGGGCAAGAGCACGTTCGGCGCCATGGCGGAGAAGCCCATCTTCATCCAGACTGAAGAAGGCATCAACGACCTCGAAATCGATCGATTCCCGCTGGCGACACACTACGCCGATGTGCTCGCATCCCTGTCGGCGCTCTACTCCGAGCCGCACGAGTATCGCACGGTCGTGATCGATTCCCTCGACTGGCTCGAGCGGCTCATCTTCGGCGAGGTCTGCGCCCAGCGCGGCGTCGAGTCGATCGAAGACATCGGATATGCGAAGGGCTACGTCTTCGCCCTGAGCCAGTGGCGCGAAGTGCTCGCCGGGCTCGATGCACTGCGATCCCAGCACGGCATGCAGGTCATCCTGATCGCGCACGCCCAGATCGAAAAGTTCAATAATCCCGAGACGGACGCCTACGACCGCTACGTGCCTCGCCTCCAGAAGCAGGCGTCGGCGCTGGTGCAGGAGTGGTGCGATGAAGTCCTCTTCGCGACCTACCGCGTCCTGACCAAGACGACGAGCGAGGGCTTCGACCGCAAGCGCACCCAGGGCATCGGCACCGGCGAACGGATCATCCGCACCGCGGAGCGGCCGGCACACGTCGCGAAAAACCGTCTGAACCTTCCCGAGGAGTTCCCGCTCGACTACCGGCTCTACGCCGCGTTCGTGCGTGGCGAGAACCCGCTCGCTTCCACTGAACCCACCACTACCTCTGAACAAGGAAACTGATCCACCATGGCACATCTCAATGGATTTGACGCCAACGAAGTCGAACCCAACGCCAACTTCGATCCCATTCCCGCGGGCAAGTACCTGGCGATAATCGTCGCCTCGGAGATGAAACCCACCCGCAACGGCAAGGGCGAGTACCTTCAACTCGAACTGGACATCCTCGATGGCCCGCACAAGGGCCGCAAGATCTGGGATCGTCTCGTCATCAAGCACCCCAGTGAACAGACGGTCAAGATCGCCCGCGGCACCTTGTCATCAATCTGTCGCGCCGTGAGCGTGATGGCGCCGCGCGACTCGGCCGAACTGCACAACCTGCCACTCGTTGTGAGTGTCGGTCTCAAGAAGCGCGAGGACACCGGCGAACTCACGAATGTCGTGAAGGGTTACGCGAAGCGCGACTCCGGTGCAGCACCAGCAGGCGCAACCGCCGCCAATGCGGCCGGCAGCACCCCTCCCTGGGCGAGGAAATGATGCCCACGTCCGCAGCCAGTTCGAACGGCGTGGCCGATGCGGCCGTGTTGCGCGAAGTCCGTGAGTCAGCGCGTGACACGGCCGCGGCGATCGGGATGGATGGCCATGAGGCGCACCTGCCCGGTGTGCATGCCGAAGAACTCCAGACTCCATGCCCGCAGTTCTGGAACGCGTGGAAGAAACTCCAGAAGTCAGCAGGTCAGCGTGTGCCGGTCATCATCTTCCGTCGCCGCCGATCCAAATGCATGATCTGTCTGGCCGCCGAGGATCTGCCGGCGCTGATGGCCAGCGTGCGCGCCGCGCAGGAGGCGCTGGCGTGATGGAACTGCGGCCGTATCAGAGCGAGGCCGTCGAGGCGGTGTATCACCACCTGCGCACCCGCGAAGACAACCCCTGCGTCGTGATCCCGACCGCTGGCGGCAAGACGCCCGTGATGGCGACGATCTGTCGCGACGCCGTGAGCCTGTGGAACGGACGAGTGCTGATCCTGGCGCATGTCAAGGAACTCCTTGAGCAGGCGCTCGACAAACTCCGCACCATCGCACCCGATCTGCCCGTCGGCTTGTACTCCGCCTCTCTGAAGCGCCGCGAACTGAATTGCGCCGTCACCATCGCCGGGATTCAGAGCATCTATCAACGGGCCTGCGATCTCGGCCCCGTCAATCTCATCATCGTGGACGAAGCCCACATGATCCCGGCCGAAGGCGACGGGATGTATCGCACCTTCATCGCCGACGCCAGAGTCGTCAATCCCGAGGTGCGCGTCATCGGCCTGACGGCCACGCCGTTCCGCCTCAAAACGGGCATGATCTCCGGGCCGGACAACATCCTCAACCACATCTGCTACGAAGTCGGCGTGCGCGAACTGATCGTGCAGGGCTACCTCTGCCCGCTGCGCACCAAGGCCGGCGTCGCGCGGGCCGACATGAGCGGATTGCAC
>JADZAS010000001.1 GCA_020852515.1 Phycisphaerales bacterium | reverse complement strand
TCAACCACATCTGCTACGAAGTCGGCGTGCGCGAACTGATCGTGCAGGGCTACCTCTGCCCGCTGCGCACCAAGGCCGGCGTCGCGCGGGCCGACATGAGCGGATTGCACACCCGCGCCGGTGAGTTCATCGCCGGCGAGGTCGAGGATGTCATGGACACCGACGACCTCGTGCAGGGTGCGTGCGCCGAGATCATCGAGCAAACCGCCGATCGCCGCTCGGTGCTGATCTTCACTTCCGGCATTCGCCACGGTCAACACGTCGCGGAAACGTTGCGCAGTCGCCACGGAGTCGAGTGCGGGTTCGTCGAGGGCAACACACCCATCCGTGAGCGCGATGCACTGCTCGAACGATTCAAGGCGGGGGAGTTGAAGTACCTGGCGAATGTGAATGTGTTGACGACTGGTTTTGATGCCCCGGGAATCGACTGTGTGGCCATGTTGCGCCCGACACTCTCGCCCGGGCTGTACTATCAAATGGTGGGACGAGGCTTCCGCCTTCACCCCGAGAAGTCGGACTGCCTTGTCCTTGACTTCGGCGGGAACATCATGCGCCACGGGCCCGTCGATTGCCTCCTCATCGAGGAGCCGATCGAGCGCGTCGGCAAGGCGCCGATGAAGGAGTGTCCGGGCTGCCACGCCATCATATCCGCGGGCTATCTGACGTGCCCGGAGTGCGGGTACGAGTTCCCGCCGCCCCAGCGTAGCAAGCACGAGCCGCAAGCCACCAACGCGGGCATCCTCTCCGACCAGGTCTCGCAGACCGAGCACACTGTGGACGGTGTGTCCTACCACGTGCACTACAAGCGGAATGACCCGAGCGCTGCGCCCACTATGCGTGTCGAGTATCGCTGCGGTTTCTCGACGACATTCCGCGAATGGGTGTGTTTCGAGCACACGGGATACGCGCGTCAGAAAGCCGAGCAGTGGTGGCGACGCCGTTCGAACGAGCCCGTGCCCGACAGCGTTGATGAGGCCGTCGACCTCGCCGACTGCGGCGCATTGGCGCCGACGATCTCGATCACTGTCGAGCGCAAAGCTGGCGAGAAATACGACCGGATCGTCAACCACGTCCTCGGCCCCGAGCCGCTCAACATCGAGAACGAGCAAGGCGCTGCGGCAGTCGCCTCAGCGTACGGCGGGATTCCCGAAGACGAGATCCCTTTCTGATGCGGTCTCAGGCGCGACGAGGACGAGTCACGAACTTGGTCTCACCACACCGTGAGCACTCCGATCGCTCGCGGTCGAAGTCGGACGTCAAACCGAGTGTCGTCGCGATCGGGTTCACGGCGATGCGGTTCTTGATCCTGGCGAGATGTGCGATGCAGTCGTCGCAAAGCCAGCGGCTCGGATCCGACCGAAGTACCGCGATGACCTTCTCAGGGTTTGATCCTTCCATTGCGGCGCCTCCTCGGCACATGCTATGCGAGTCCGCACTCAAGGAGGCGGCGTGACCCAGCCCGGCTCGACCCTCCTCGACGCCGCCCGCTCGTACACCGCGCGCGGCTACCGCGTCGTGCCCATTCCGGTGCGGAGCAAGGCGCCGGTGCTTACCGCGTGGCAGTCCCTACGCCTCACCGAGGCTGAACTGCCCCAGCATTTCAACTGCGTGGGCAACATCGGCCTGCTGCTCGGTGAGCCCAGCGGGTGGCTCGTTGATGTCGATCTCGACTGTCCCGAAGCGATCGAACTGGCGCCGCGCTTCCTGCCCCCCACTCTCGCGGTGAGCGGCCGCCTCGGTGCGCCGCACTCGCACTGGTGGTACATCTGCGAAGGTGCGACCACGAAGAAGCATCACTTCCCCGGCACCAAGCGGATGATCGTCGAGATCCGCAGCACCGGCGCGCAGACGGTCGTGGGCCCGAGCATTCACCCCTGCGGCGAAGCCTACGAGTGGCTCACCGGCGAGCCCGCATCGGTGACGCACGAGACGTTGCGCGGGGCGGTCGATGCGCTCGTGGCCGCAGTCGTCGAGCGCACCGGTGCATCCCCTGCTGCCCCGCCACAAATCCACGCTCCAACACCCTTCGTCTCAGAAGACGCGGTGCTGCGGCGCGCGGCCGCGTACCTCGACGCCATGCCGGCGGCCATCTCCGGTCAGGGGGGACACAGCACGACCTTCGCCGCGGCGACCGCGATGGTGCATGGATTCTGCCTTGACCGCGACGCGGCGCTGCAGCTGCTCATCGAGCGCTACAACCCGCGCTGCGAGCCGCCGTGGTCGGAGAAGGAACTGAGGCACAAAGTCGAGGACGCCGCAACCAAACCGCACGATCGACCACGCGGCTGGCTGCGCGACTCGAGCACTCCCACCGATCACCACGACGTCGATCTCGCAGGCATCCTCGGTTCGACCGAGGAAACCCCGGCGCTGGCGCCTGCCTCCGGCGCACCGTCCGATCCCGGACCGTTGCCCGATCATCTTCTCGATGTCCCCGGCCTCATCGGCGCGGTCGTGGAGTTCAATCGCGCCACCGCCCCGCGCTGGCAGCCCTGGCTCGCACTCGCTGCCGCTTTGTGCCTCCAAGCCGTGCTCGCCGGCCGCAAGGTGCGCGATGAGCGTGGCAACCGCACCAATCTCTACGCTGTCTGTCTCGCCGGATCAGGCTCGGGCAAGGACAATCCGCGCAAGATCAACACCCGCACTCTCTACCTCGCCGGAGCGCCCGAACTGGACGGTCAGGGCGAACTTGCCAGCGATGCCGGACTCGTCGCCGCCGTCGAGGCCCAGCCATCCATCCTCTTCCAGATCGACGAATTCGGCCGTTTCCTGCGCACCATCGGGGATCCGAGGCGTTCTCCACACCTTTTCAACATCATCTCCACGCTGATGAAACTCTACTCGTCAGCCCATGGCATCTTTAAAGGTAAGGCGTACGCCGACCCCCGCCGCAACAAGATCGTCGATCAGCCCTGTGTCTCGCTCCTGGCGACGACCGCCTCGGCGCACTTCCGGGAATCCCTGACCCCCGAAGCCATGAGTGACGGCTTCATGGCCCGACTGCTCATCTTCGAGAGTGAGGACATGCCGCCGCGCCGTTGGCTGGCGGATCTCAACCCGCCCGAATCGATCGTCAGCGCCGCCCGCTGGTGGCATGAGTTCTCACCCGGCGGCAATCTCTCTGGCGAACATCCTCAACCCATCCTCGTCCCCACCACCGACGAAGCGCGGGCCATCTTCGATGCGCTCGCGGCCCGGGCTGACAAGGAGATGCTCGAACCGCGCGAGGATGTCCGCTCCATCTGGGCCCGTGTCGAGGAGAAGGCCTGTCGCCTGGCGCTGCTCTACGCCTGCTCGCGTGATCGCGAAAAGCCCGTCGTCGATGAATCCGCGGCGCTCTGGGCGTGCGAGCTGTCGGAACATATGAGCAGACGTGTTCTTTTCCTCGCCCACCAGTTCGTCTCGCACAGCGAGTTCGATGCGCGACAGAAGGCCATGGTGCGGGCGATGCGCGCCGCGGGAGGTCGCATGACGCGATCTCAACTGTGCCGGGCGACGCAGCATCTCAGCAAGCGCGAACGCGAAGAGGTTATCGACAACCTCCTCGAGACCGAGCGCGTGGCCGAGATCATCGAGAAGACCACCGGACGCTCGCGGACGGTGTATGTGCTCACGGAGTGACCATGCCGCCCGACCCTTCTTTCACTTCTTTCTTCATTCTACGGGGTGTGTTTAAGCGCAAGTGCGCGCGGAGAAAGAGAGGGACTGAAGAATGAAAGAAGGTAGTAGTACTCTCTGTATGTCTATTTCTCTTCTCGACTTGCGCTCTCCAACTTCCTTCAGCGCGCGGCGCTTCTTTCAGCGCGCCATAGGTACTTGGCGCGAGTTGGTCGCCGGTGAGGCCCGCGGGAACAGCCGCCAAAGTAGAGAGACAGATGATAACGCGACCCTGTCCGACTTTTTGGATTGGCGCGCGGTCGGGAGGACGACGACATGAGCGCAAGTGTTGATGACACCTTGATTTGCCGCCTTGCGGGCGAGTTGTGGGCGGTGTTCGCGCCGTGGCGCGGGCCATGGGGTGGCGGCGGCGCAGCGGCGGCGTACCTGGCGCGGCGATCGTTCCGGTCCGGCGCGGGTCTGCGCTGGCGGCACCAGGGGCGCGATCGGGATGAGCGCGATGAGAATGTCGAGGCGCTCGGCAGGCTGGAGCGGCGCGGGTTGCTCACGCGCCGCGTCGAGCGGACGAAGGTCGTTGCCACCCGGCTGCTCGACGCCGGGATCGAGCGGGCGTGCTCACTGGCCGGCGCGCCGTGCTGGACCGATGGCCGGGCCGTCTGCGAGCGACTCGCCGCGCTAGATGATGTGCGAGCGACGATGACGCACCTCGGCACGTGGTGGACGGCCGAGTGGGCATTGGCCGGCACGCCGCCGTACTGGGCCGCGTGCGGCAACGACGAGACCGCTCGCGCCAATCGCCAGTTCCTGTCGGAACTTGAGGAGCGGGCGGTTCCCGCGCTGGTGCGTGGCTGGCTGGTGAGCGGGGCCGATCTGGACGGGCGGGTGTGGTACAGCCTCACTGCTGCTGGGCGCGCGGCGCTGACGGAAGCGCCGGCGGAGGAGACGCCGGCGATCGACGCCGATGCCGATTGCGCGCTGGCGTGGCGCGAGGGAGCGCACGCGATGCAAGTTCGGCTCGCCGCAGCCCCACGCTCGGAACGGGAAATCGGCCTTCTGCCCCTGCCGGCTCACGGCGGACCGATCGTGGGCGACGACGTTCGCCCACGTGGCGATGTGCCCACGACCTACGGCCGAGGAGGCCACCGCGCGGCACATCTCGGCACAGGGGCCAACGTGGGCGGCGACATGGCGGCCACCGGAGCAGCGGATTCGCGCCCGAGCCGCCCGGCTACCAGAACAAGGAGAACGGACTCATGAACGCGTTCAAGGTGGAACTGCGGCCGCTGGCCGAGATCAAGCCCTACGAACAGAACCCGCGCCTCAACGACAAAGCCGTCGAGGCGGTGATGAACAGCATCCGGGCCTTCGGATGGCGGCAGCCGATCGTGGTCGATGGCGACGGCGTCATCATCTGCGGCCACACGCGATGGAAAGCGGCGCAGCGACTCGGCTTGGAGATGGTGCCGGTGCATGTCGCGACCGACCTGTCGCCCGAGAAGGTGCGGGCGTACCGCATCGCAGACAACAAGTCGGCCGAACTGGCCGAGTGGAACATGGAATTGCTGCCCATCGAGATGGCCGAACTCCAGGGCGCCGGCTTTGACTGGTCGTCTCTCGGATTCAGCGCGGACGATCTGGCGAAGCTGCTCGATCCTGGCGTGCGCGATGGGCTCACCGATCCCGATGCGATTCCTGAGCCGCCGGATGAGCCGATCACGAAGCGCGGCGACCTCTGGATTCTCGGCGAGCACCGGTTGCTCTGCGGCGACAGCGCGAGCGCGGCCGATGTCGATCGGCTGCTCGATGGCCAGCCGATCCACCTCGTGAACACAGACCCGCCGTACAACGTGAAAGTCGAGCCGCGATCGAACAACGCGATCGCGGCGGGCAACTCGTCATTCCCGGAGGCGAAAAAGAAGCGCACCCATCACCAGTCCTTCGACGTGGCCCGCCAGGGCGAGAAGAAGCGGACGACGAAGAAGATGCGCGCGAAGGACCGGCCGCTCGCCAACGACTTTGTAACCGACGAAGCGTTCGACGAGATGCTCGACGCTTGGTTCGGCAATATGGCGCGCGTGCTCATTCCAGGCGGCGGGTTCTACATCTGGGGTGGCTACGCGAACCTCGGGAACTACCCGGGTCCATTGAAGCGCGCCGGTTTGTACTTCAGCCAGGGCATCGTGTGGGACAAGCAGCACCCCGTGCTGACGCGAAAAGACTACATGGGAGCGTTCGAAATCGCGTTCTACGGTTGGCGCGAGGGCGCTGCGCACCGCTTCTTCGGCCCGAACAACGCGACCGACCTGTGGCATGTGAAGAAGGTCAACCCGGCGTCAATGGTGCACTTGACCGAGAAACCAGTCGAGTTGGCAGTGCGGGCGATGCAGTATTCATCACATGCCGGCGAGAACGTGCTCGATCTGTTCGGTGGATCGGGTTCGACTCTGATCGCGGCAGAGCAGACGCAGCGACGCGCGTTCCTGATGGAGATCGACCCCGCGTATTGCGATGTCATCGTGCAGCGGTACGAGCAGTTTAGTGGGAAGAAGTCGGAGCGGGCATGAGCCACGAGTTGTCATCTCGATGGGCGTGCCCGAAGCCACAGAAGGTAGTCGAGGTAGATGCGCGCCCGCATACCGCGCCTTTCGGCCTCTTGGGCGGCGAAGATCTGAAACAGCCGGTGGTCATCTCGCGTGAGGTGCTTGAGCCCCGGCCACTCGGGCAGCCGTCCTCGTCCCGCGAGTTGCTTGAGTCGTATCGCCACAACGCCGTCCAAGGGCAACTCCGCCGCGGCTTCGACGCGATCCAGGTGATGAGCAGCGCGCAGCAGATGATCGCAGACGCATCCGCGCATGAACAGGTTGAGTGCTTTGCGGGCCGTACCCCATGGTCGCGTGGATACTCGCACCTTCACATCGACAGAGTGGAGAAGGGCATCGGTCTGGTCATCGAGCCAGCGCTCATACATTCCGGTGTCGATGGTCTCGGCCACGCCGGCCAGGGTGATCTTGCAAAGCCCAGTTCTGATTCCAGCGACCACCCCCGGTTCCTGGTTCCTCAGTGCGGTGCCGCCGGTCATGTCGACGGCAATGTACTCCTGAGTGATCGCGACCAGATCTGGTTCGGTCAGGTTCATGATCAATTCGCTCCTGAAAGACATCTAGCGCGGCCGGGGATGCGGTTGGCCGCATTCGGTGCAGACGGGCGACGTGCCGCGCGGGTAAGCGCACGCGGGGCACAGACTACACCTTGCGCGCAGCCACCTTCGACTCGCCACCGGCATTCGGAACGCGACCTCCAAGATAATCGCGTAGAACAGTGTGTTGAGCGCGAAGCCCGACCACATCGGGTACAACGGAAGCGCCGGCTGATCGATTTGCATCAGTCTTGGGTCGCGATCTGGCAACCACGGAATTCCCCAGTAATGCGCCTCGAAGTCCTTGGCATCCCAACATTGCCAAGTCATGAGCGCCAGCATTGGCCAGCCCGCACCGCAGAAAGTCCGCACGGGCTGTCCGCTGCGCGCCGAATGCCACCAGACGTTGCCAGGATACGGAGTCGAAGTATTACCGATTTGGGCGCTCCACTCGCGGGATACGCGGGTGTTTGTCACATACTGAAAGCCAAATCGAGCGGTGACACTCACAAGGAGTTCACCGTTGTACGGATCGTGGTAGCGCGCGGGGCTTCGTTTCGCAGTCGAGTGCCAGGCAAGACACCCCCACGCCACCGCAACATTCACTATCGCGCCGAGCAGCAGGAAGATGGCGATGCGGCGTGCCCACTTGAGCATGATGTTCATTCTACTGGCGAGCGGAGGTTTGGGCATTCCCGCAGACACAGCCGCGGCGGCGAGCGCTGCGGCTGTGCATGGGTGAGACGGGTTGGCGGGCTACTCGCCCGTCTCGGCCGCCGCCTCCTCCGGCCCCTTCTCGCGCAGGGCGTGATACTCGATCATCGCGTCGAGCCAGGTGTCGTCGGTGGCGGCGACATGCTTGCGCTCGCGGCCGGGCACGATGCACTCTCGCTCCTTGAGGAACGCGACAGCCGTCGCCACCTGCGACCACGGCGGCATCTTCGACTCGTCGCCGCCCCCCACCTTGGCGCGAATCTCCTCAAGCGTGAATGCGGCGCTGCCCATGAGGTCGATGGCGTGGGCGACCTCTTCGTAGACTGCCCGCGTGCAGGCATGTTCGTAGGGCTGCCCGCGTCTGGGCACGACGCGGCGCAGCAGCGCGCCGCTGGCCGCGTCCACGGCGAAGGACTCGCCCGGTCCGCCATCTGGTCTTTGTGTCGCGGCGCTGACCGCGGTCGTGAGCGCCTCCCATTCCTCGGAGGTGACCATCTGGTCGGCGCGGGCTTCGAGCAGGCGCTGGGCCGCGAGCAGCACCTGGCGCAGCGAGTTGGTCTCATGGCTACTGGGCATGTTCATCACCTCCTTCCCGCCGCAACGCCGGCGGCGTGTACACATTCAGACAGGTGGCGCAGCGGACGCGCTGCCCGTCGTCGATCCAGATCAGGTTGTCAACGTGGCGCTCGCCGCAGCGCGGGCAGGCGTCTTCCGGCTCAACGAGATGCTGTTCATGTTCCGCCGTCATGGCCCCACCTCCCCGCGCGTTTCGCTCAGATCGAAGATCGCCACCACCGCGAGCAGGCCGACCAGCAGCGCCGTGCGCTCGTCGAGTCCCGCGAGGTCGCCTGCGGCGCAGGTGCGAATGAGCGCGGCCTTCTCGGCGGCGGGCATTTGGGCCAGGGTGTCGCGCATGGTGGAGCGGGTCTGGTCGGCATGGGCGAGCAGTCGTTGGACTTGCGGGTCCATCGATCACGCTCCTTTCCGGGCCGTGAACCGGCCCTTGTCGGCTTTGATGAACCGCGCTTCCTTGCCCTTGGCTTTGATCTCGCGGATCATCGCGGCGTACAAGGTCGCGTGCGGCGTGGCGCCGTTGGTCTTCCAGCCCGCGGCGATGGCGCGCTCGGCGATGGTCTTGGCGTCGAGGGGCTCTTTCGCCCGCCCCAGGACCTGCGCTGCCGCGTCGAGGCCGCTGAGGCCCTCGCGCTTCTTGCGTGGTTTGGCGTCGGCCTTGCCGCCGGTCGTCTTCTTCGTCGTCTCGCCGCGTGCCTTGGGCGCACCGCGGTCGGGCGGCATGGTGATGCCGAGCTGCGCCGGCGACTTGCCGGTGAGCTGCTTGATGCTCTGCTTGATGTGGAAGACGCCGGTGACGGTGCCGACGGCATCCACCTCGCGGCAGCCGGTCTTCTCATCGACGGCCGAGGTGGCCGGCGCCCGGTAGAGCAGCGGCGTGCGGCCATCGACCCGGAAGTACAACTCGTAGAGTTTGCCGTTCTTCTTCCAGCACACGTGGTTGCGGCTGGTGGGCAGGTCCTGTACCGCCTTGGCGATCTCGGCGTACTGGTCCTTGTTGACCAGCGCGATGCGCGGCGGCGTGCGGCGGCCCTTGCGCTTCTCGGCGGGCGGCGCTTCGGCCGGTGTCTTCGCGTCCGGCGTGCCCTGCTTCGCCGCGGCCTGCTCGGCCTTCTTCACCCAGCGCGACCGCTCTTTGCCCATGACGATTTCGGTCTTGAGCACGAGGCCCTTGGCCGCGGCCTTCGCGTCGCGCTCGGCGATGCGTGCGGCATCCCGGTCAACAACGCGGCCCCCGGGTTTCACGCCGGAGGCCGGTTTGGCATCCTTGTTGTCGGTCGCCTTGGGAGGCGGCGTGCTGGCCGTCTTCGGCGGCCCGGCCTCGCTGCGGAGACGCTGGGCGCTCTTGATGCGAACCTTCTTCTTCGTCTCAAGGTTGGTGGCGTCCCAGCCGCCGTGGCGGCTCTCGGCGTCGATGCGCACCCTGGCGATCTTGCCGCTCACCTTCGCGGTGTAGGTGGTTCCGATCTGGACTTCGTTCTTCTTCATAGTGCTGCTCCTTTCAAGAGAGCGGTTGGTGGAAACGACCCGGTCGCCGCGGCGACCGAGTTCTTCGATGACTGCAAAGTTCGGCGACACCGACCAGCGCGGCCGGCCCGCCCCGTCGGTCGCGATGATGCGGCTGTTCACGTTGGAGGCCTCGGCGAAGGCGTCGAACATGCGCTGCGTCGCGCGGCGTGCGGCGGCGACGATGCCTTCGGGCATGCCATCGTGGCTGGCGACGAGGTGGCCCAGGACGATGCCATCGCGGTCGCAGGCCTCGCGGATGACCACATCGGGCGCGCCGGCGCCGTTGCGGCGGGCGGGGCGATTTCGTTCAATGTGAATGGCGCTGGTCTTCATGATGCTCCCCTCTCACTTGCCGCTGGGCAGCGGCGTGATCTCGATCTTGCGCCCGCAGGCCGGGCACACGGCCTTGGTCGGCCGCGCCGACTGGCGTCCGGCCTCGTAGGCGCGCTCGAGCGCTTCCTTCACGCACCACACCGCGGTGTCGTGGAAGTCGAGGGAATCGCTGTTGCGGGTGGCCAAGGTCTCGAGGCCCAGGACCTCGCGGGCGATGGTGTTCAGTGTGTTGTCGCGCGTCATGCTCATGGCTTCTCCGTTGCGTTTGGCGTTGGTCGTTCAGCAGCCGGCGACGCGCTCGATCTCGCGGAGCACGTCGTGGATCATGCTGTTGGTGGCGTTGGGTCGGCCATGGCGGTCGGCCCCGTAGATGGCCTTGGCCGTCGCCGTCGCGGCGGCCCAGCGTTCGTCCTCGCCGCTGTGGCGCGACAGTTCGAGGCAGGTCTCGCCGAACAGAATCTGCGCTCCGTAGTCGGCGTCGCGGATCTCGACATCGCCTCGCTCGCCCTTGATGGTGATTTGTTTGATGGTCATGGTGGTGGTCCTTTCCGGCGCGTCGATCGCGCCTCGTGGTTACTTCGTGAAGATGCCTTCGGGCAGGATGTGGAAGAGCACCTTGGCGGTGTCGACCGCGTGCTGCCGCTTCGCGGCGTCCTCGGCGATGCGCTGCGCATCGGAGAGCAGCCATGCGGCGTCGCATCGGATTCCGCTGGCCGCGTGCTGCTCGCCCTCCTCGGCGTGGCGCTTGGCGTTGCCGAAATCCCGCGCGAGGTACTTCGATTGCGTCTGGTACTCGTCAATGGCGAAGTACAGGGCCTTCAGCGCCTTCTCGTGCTCGGGCGTCGTTGCGGCCATCTCCTTGATGCGGTTGAACAGGTCGTTGCTGGGCAAGGCGAGCAGGTCGTCGAGGCTCATCGTGGTGGTCTGGCTGGTTGCGTTCGTATCTGGCGTTGTCATGGTGCTGCGTCCTTTCGGTTGAGTGGTTCAGCGGCGCGGGGCCCATTCGTACCCGGCGCGTTCGAGTCGCGTGGCGTCGGCGAGGCAGACCACCCAGAAGGCTCCCTCGCCCAGCATCACCGCGCCGGCGCGGGTGCGGGCGGCGATCGAGAATGCGATGGCTTCGTCGCGGATCACCGTTGGGCGGTACTTGAGACCAAGGGCGCCCTGGGCGCTGATCGCGGCGTCTACGTGCGGGTTGGTGCATTGCGTTGGCATGCGTCTGGCTCCTTGCGGCGGGCGGCCTATTCCGCCCCGCGTTGCACACATGAGGGCATGAACAGCGCGCACATGCAAGGGGAATTGCCGAGGATTCGAGCAGGATTCGCAGATTGTGCACAACTGGGCATGAGTGTGGGGAACCTCGCCGCCAGCAGCGCGCCATGTGCTAGGCATCTGCTAGGAATCGCCGAACATCGCGCCGTGTTGGCCCACGTCGGGCCGGGTCTGCACATGGGCCGACGCCTCGCATCGAGCAACCCGGGCGCGCTGTGGGCCACGGAGGGCCGCCGTGTCGACGCAGCGTGAAGAACAACCCATTCGACCAGACTCACGGCAAGCCGAGCGCGCCGCCGGGCTGAACCCCGCCGCTCTATCGGTGACCGACACGGCGCGCACGTTGACGCGCGTCGGCGGCCGGCCGATCACCGAGGCGATGATCGAGCGCGACATCGAAGACGGCGCGCCGACGAACGCCGACGGCACCATCAACCTGGTGCATTTCGCCGCCTGGCTCGTGCGCGACATGGCCGAGAGCGCCAGCGCCAATGGAGGCGGCCGTGGCGATTGACCCGCGCCAACTCAAGCCGGCCGAACTCTGCCGCCTGCTCAACAGCACGCCGCTGGGCGAGGTGATCAGCGAGCGGCAACTGCACCGGCATCGCACCCGCGCCGGTTATCGCATCGGCGACGGCAAGACCGTCGATCTCCTGCGCTACACGGCTTGGCTGGTGATCGAGCGCCACGCCCGCCTGGCCGGTGAGGATGCCGCCCAGGATGATGCGTTTGACGAGAATGCCGACGCGGCCCGGACGCGCCACCTGCCCGAGTCATTCACCGGCCGGAACATCGACGCCCTGCCCGAGATCATCGACGCCGGTCGCAAGGAAGCCTGCCGCCGCAACTTCCGCCTCTTCTGCGAGACCTACTTCCCGCAGACGTTCCATCTGGCGTGGTCGCCGGACCACCTCAAGGTCATCGCCCGCATCGAGCAGGCGGTCCTCGAAGGCGGCCTCTTCGCGATGGCCATGCCCCGCGGATCGGGAAAGACCAGCCTCTGCGAGATCGCCTGTCTCTGGGCCCTGCTCTACGGCCACCGCGAGTTCGTCTCCCTCATCGGATCCGACGAAGAGCACGCCAGCCAGATGCTCGAATCGATCAAGGCCGAACTGGAGAACAGCGAAGTCCTCCTGCACGACTTCCCCGAGGCGTGCTTCCCCATCCACTGCCTCGACGGCATCCACCAGCGCGCCGCAGGCCAACTCTTCGAAGGCAGCCAGACCCACATCGGCTGGACGGCGCACGAGATCGTCCTGCCGACCATGCCGGGTTCGCTGCCCTCGGGTGGCATCATCCGCGTCGCCGGCATCACCGGCCGCATCCGCGGCATGAAGTACAAGCGGCCCGACGGCCGCAGCGTGCGCCCCTCGCTGGTGCTCATCGACGATCCGCAGACGGATGAATCGGCACGGTCGCCATCGCAGTGCGCCACGCGCGAACGCATCCTCGCCGGCGCCATCCTCGGCCTGGCGGGCCCGGGGCGCAAGATCGCCGGCCTCATGACACTCACCGTCGTGCGGCCCGACGACCTGGCCGACCGACTGCTCGATCGCGACAAGCATCCGCAGTGGCAGGGGCAGCGCACCAAGATGGTCTATTCGTTCCCGACCCGCGAGCAGTTGTGGGCGGAGTACGCGCGTCTGCGAGCCGAGGGACTGCGCGCGGATGAAGGCATCAGCCGCGCCACCGAGTTCTACGGCGAGAATCGCGACGCCATGGATGAGGGCGCTGAGGTTGCGTGGCCGGACCGGTTCAACCACGATGAACTCAGCGCCATCCAGCACGCGATGAATCTGCGGCTCCAGGATGAGGCCGCATTCTGGGCCGAGTATCAGAATGAACCGCTTCCCGAGAGCACCGCCCTCGACGAAGACCTGCTCACCGCCGAGCAGATCTGCGAGAAGGTGAATGGACACGAGCGCGGCGAAGTGCCCATCGGTTCCTCGCTGCTGACCATGTTCATCGACGTGCAGGCCAAGGCGCTCTTCTGGCTCATCGTGGCGTGGGAGGAGGATTTCACGGGCCACGTGATCGACTACGGCACCGAGCCGGACCAGAAGGACGCCCACGCGTACTTCACGCTCCGCGACATCCGCCGAACACTCGCGGCAGCAGCACCACACGCCGGCCTCGAAGGCGCCGTCTACGCCGGGCTCGAGCGCCTGACCGATGCCATGCTCGGCCGGGAATGGAAACGCGATGACGGCGCGATGGTGCGCATCGACCGGTGCCTGATCGACGCCAACTGGGGCCAGTCATCGGATGTCGTGTACCAGTTCTGCCGCCAGAGCCGCCACGCGAACCTGATCATGCCCAGCCACGGCCGCTACGTCGGCGCTTCGAGCATCCCCTTCAGCGAGTACAAGCGCAAGCGCGGCGACCGCGTCGGCCTGAACTGGCGCATCCCCGTCATCACCGGCAAACGCGCCGTGCGCCACGTGGTCTTCGACACGAACTACTGGAAGTCATTCGTCCACGCTCGCCTCGCGGTGCCGATGGGTGACCCGGGATGCCTGGCGCTGTTCGGCCATACCGGCGGATCATCGAATCGCACCGCGAGCAATCATCAACTGCTCGCCGAGCACCTCACGAGCGAGTACCGCGTGAAGACGCAAGGCCGCGGCCGAACCGTCGATGAGTGGAAACTCCGCGTTGATGGCCTCGACAACCATTGGCTCGACTGCTTGGTGGGCTGCTCCGTCGCGGCGTCGATGCAGGGGGCTGTTCTCTACGGCACGGATGTGCAGCCGGCGCCGCGCCGCCGGATCCGCCTCTCCGATCTCCAGGGCGGGCGGCGATGAGCGAAGTGGTGACCAGATCGAAGCGCGAGCCGGAACCGCGCGGAATCCGCTGTCCGAAATGCGGGTGTGGGCACTTCGAGGTCGTCTACACCCGGAAGATTCCGGACGGTGCGATCCGAAGGCGACGGGCGTGTCGGCACTGCGGGCGACGCGTGACGACGACGGAGCGGCTGGGCGCGTAGTTCAGAACGGAAGCGGATGCCGCCGCTAGTTCCCCAGTGGTGGCCAGTCAACGAGCGTCGGTGCATCTGGCGGGAAATCCGCTCTCCGCTGGTTGAACAGGTCATTGCTGTCGCTGCCCATCACTCTGCCGAGCGGATCAAGGAACAGGACCAACCCTGGACCACTCACTCCAGTCTCAAAACCCACCTCAATCGACGAGGCACGTGAATTTCTCCCGCTCCGAATCGGTCCGGGCCCCAGTATCGACGACCATGATCGCGTTGAAAGCGACTTGTACCACACGAGCACCGTGGACAGGTCAGCTTTGGATCTCCACGACTCCGGCCAGTCCCGTTCGTTCAGCCACGCATTAGCTGCCAAGTTTCTCTGAGGACGAATCGCGAAGACGACTCGCGGGTAAGGCGGCGGATTTGCATAGCCGTACCTTTCGATGTCCGGCTTGCCATGCCGATCGGCAGAACAGATCAGCAGCTGTTCAGTGCTCCACCAAGCCACTCTTGATACGTGTCCAAAGTGCCACGCCTCGAAGAGTACGTTCCCGGCGAAGTCGTAAACTCTGATAGCGTTCGGAGAACTGCTGTTCTGTTCATGAATGACCACAATCTCGTCTTCGGGCGAGTCCGGTAGCACGTTGGCGACGAAGAAGTTGTTGACAACGTAGCTCGGAGGTTCACCGACGCGGTCGAAAGCTTCCGGGACGGATGGGTGTGAGTGAGGCTCCGCCGCCTCCGTGCGCCACAGTGGTGCAGCGAGATCGTTCACATCGCACACCCAGAGCTGTTGTCCCGTGGCATGCGCTCCCTCCCGGACCGTGAACAATGCGAAGCGACCACCTCCCACGCCCCCCGGTCGGCTGACCAACTTCGCGTGCACGTTGTAGGGCTCAGCTGCGTTTCCTCCAAGGGTATCCAGTGGCCGGTTAAACTTTGTGATCAGGTGCGCGAATCGACCATCGGGTGAGATCCAGAACTCAAAAGGACGATGGTTGTTGTACCAGGTCAGGCCAGCGCTGGTGGCCAACACAATCACCGCAACTGCTCCCGAAGCACCGATCGAGACAGGAAACGGATGTTTCCCCAGCCAGCGTGTGATTCTGATCCATTTCGAGACCGGCCGAGCATCGATGGCTTCACCTGCGAGGTGTCGAACGATGTCCGTTCGAAGTGCTTCAGCGGACTGATATCGACGGTCCCGGTTCTTCTGCATTGCCGTCGAAACGATCGCCTCCAGATCACCGCGGAAGCGGCGATCAAGCGATGCCAGAGATCTGGTCGGCCCTTCTCTGATGAGCCGCGTTGCTTGGTGCAGCGGCGTCCCACGGATGTCGAGCGCCGGTGTGCGACTGAGCAACTCGTAGAGAATTGCGCCGAGCGAATACACGTCGCACCTGCTATCCAGTTCGTGTGGATCGCCGTCGCATTGTTCTGGACTCATGTACTGCAACGTCCCGACGATCTGACCGATTTCGGTCTCCTGCGTTGTGGAAGAAATGTCCGAATCGGTGATGCGGGCGACGCCGAAATCGATCACCTTCGGCTCGCCGGTGGAATCGACGAGAATGTTCGCCGGCTTCAGATCCCGGTGAATGATGCCCTTCTGATGGCCGTGATGAACGGCTTCGCACACTTTGCAGAAGAGCCCGAGCCGGTCACGAATTGAAAGACGCTGGACTTCAGCGTATTCAGTAATCGATCGTGCCCCGGGTACTAACTCCATCGCGAAAAAGAGGACGCCGCCGCCAGGATCGGAGCCATCGGTGTGCGTACCCGCCTCGAATACCTGCGCGATGTTCGGATGTCGAAGCCTCGCCAGAATCTGGGCCTCGTCCTGAAAGCGCCGAAGTGCAGTACGCGTTGCCAATGGCCGGCTGAGTACTTTTAGGGCAACGGTTCTTTTCGGCTGCTCCTGCTCGGCTTCATACACCCGACCCATCGCACCCTCGGCGATGAACGACGTGATGCGATAGTGGCCCACGCGGGCGCCAACTGCCGTCATCGGTGGGTTGGCCTCTTCCATTTCAGAAACATCGAGGCGAAGTGCTTCGAGGACTGCCTCATTCACTTCGGCCGCCGGCGTTCCGAGGAAGGTGCCTACCTGCTCATCGGATTCGAGCAGCGATCGAACTTCATCCAGAAGTTCGGCGTCGTCCGCACACTCCCGCTCCAGGAACTGGTCCCGCTCCTTGCCGGTACGGCACTTGCCACTTTCGAAGAGAACTCTTACTCGCTGGAACCTCTCCGGAGTCATGGGCACGACTCTCACTCCTGGTCATCATTCGACAGCTCTCGCTTGAGCCACGCGCGAGCGAGCGTCCAGTCGCCCTCGACGGTTCGCTTGGACACATTGAGCGTCTTCGCAACCTCTTCAACGGAAAGTCCGGCGAAGAACCGCAATTCGACAACTTGGGCCTGGCGCGGATCGAGCTGTTCGAGTCGATTGAGGGCTTCGTCCAAATGGACGACCTGGCTGGGCCGAGCGAAAGACGAGGCAATCTGTTCGTCCAGTGTCAGACGCAGCCGGGAACCCTCTCGTTTGGCGGCATGCTTGCGCCGTGCGTGATCCACAAGGATCTGTCGAATGATCTTGGCTGTGAGCGCCACAAGGTGGTGGTGATCGAGTATCTCCGGCTGTGAAGCCGCCAAACGGAGAAAGGCTTCGCTGACGAGGGCAGTAGCCTGAAGCGTGTGATTCGGCGGCTGGCCTCTCATGCACTGTCGGGCAACCGCCCGCACCTCCTCAAAGAGTGCGGGAGTCCACTCGGCGGGTTCCTGACAGAATCCATGCTGTGGCACCGCTGTCATTGCGTCACTCTTTCCGTGGGGCATGGACATTCTACCTTGCGATGCGCCGGAATCCGACGCTCTCCTGCCTCCTCTTTGGCAGTAGATTGGTCGCAGATCACCGTGTTGCGTCCGCCACGGCCCGGCGAATGGCGGTCCGACATGCAGGCTTGCGGAGTTCCGCTGTGGATTGCGTTAGGCCTTATGGACGTCCCCATGAGAATCAGCAGTTGTGCAACGGGGGCAGAGTGAGGAATCGGAAACCAAGAGAAGGAGGCGGTGAATGTCATCAGGTTCGTTTCAGAAGTTCGTTTCATTGGCCAGTTCGGCGCTGGTGTGGGGCTGCGTCTGCCTATTGGAACATCGTGTCGCCCTCGGTCAGTCAGTACTCGAAGACTGGCGTCTCATCGCTCAAAACGGAGCGAGCGACGACCTCTTCGGCGCATCCGTTTCAATCGATGGCACTTGGGCGATCATCGGCGCGTACGGCGACGACGACGCGGGATTCAGCGCGGGCGCCGCACACATCTGGTACTTCGACGCCGCAACAAGGCAGTGGACCCGGACGGCAAAGCTGCTCCCCGAGCCTGAGTCCGACGAAGGGTACTTCGGCTTCTCGGTCGCGATGTCTGGCGGTATCGCCGTCGTCGGCGCGATCTACGCCGACGATCTCGGCAACGACTCCGGCGCTGCGTACGTCTTTGATCGCGAAAACGGATGGGCACGAACAAAGCTGCTGGCTCCGGATGGCGGCGAGGGGGAGTACTTCGGGCGATCGGTTTCCATCGACGGCGGGGTTCTCGTGATCGGCTCCTCATCCCGCACTCAGGGTCTGGAGGCGGGTGGAGCCTATGTCTTCCGGCGCAATGGGCACGTGTGGGAGTTCGAGACGAAACTCGGTCACGAGACGCTTGAACCGGGCGATCAGTTCGGTGACTCCGTGTGCGTCTCCGGAGACCGAGTCGTGGTGGGTGCCTGGGGCGACGACGGTGTCGGTCGCGCCTACGTCTACGAGCACACGGTCAATGGGTGGGGCACACCGCGCGTGCTGGCTCCTGACGATGGTGAACTCGACGATCGGTTCGGTTGCTCCGTTGACACGTCAGGCAATGCGATTGTTGTTGGGTCCTATGGCCATGAACATGACGGCAACAGCGCCTGGGCTGGATCGGCGTACGTGTTTCGACATGATGGCCAAGATTGGCGCCAGCAGCAGGAGCTTCTCCGGAGCGATCCCGCCGAAGCAGATGACTTCGGCCAGCGTGTGGCGATCCACGACGATACCATCGTCGTCAACTCCTATCAGGACGATGACAAAGGCGAGTCATCGGGCTCCGCATACCTGTTCCGCTACGACGGCAACGGCTTCTGGGAGCAGGACCCGGACAAGTTCCTTGCGTCCGATGGTGCACCGTTTGATCTCTTCAGTTACTCAGCCGTAGCAACGGATGGTCGAATGGTGCTGATCGGCGCGTACGAAAACGACAATGAGAACGGCGAGAATGCCGGTGCCGCCTACATCTACGACTTGAGTGAAGGAATCACGCTCGTCGCAGACGGGACCTGCCCCGGAGGCGGGCCGATTCGCATCGAGTGGTCTGGCGCTACGCTGAAAGGACAGGTCGCCTTAATCTTCGCGACCTGCGAAGGAGAGTATCTCGTCCCGCCCCGCAATCCTTGTCAGGGTACCCAGCTTGGACTGGGTCCGTGCCAGATTCGGGTGGGGTGGATCGGTCGTTCCGACGGCACAGGATCGAGAGTCCTCAATTCAAACGCCGGTGCGGGGGCCTGCGACAAATTCCTCCAACTCCTCGATCTGACAAGCTGTGCAACGAGCAACGTAGCCACGATCGAGTGATTCGCACAAGCCAAGGCGTCGTACTTCAAAGGCCCGGGGACTCGTTCTCCGGGTTCCTTTTATTGGGTCTGTCTACCCGTGTAACGATCTCACTCCCACCGCCCCCCATCCACAATCCCTGAGCGTTTCATCCGTCGGTACCTGACGGATGGATCATGTGCTTCCACCTCTGGATGACCCCGCGCGGCTCGTGATCGAGTTGCGCTTTGTCCCTGCGCCGGATCGCGATGACGCGGTGCAGGAGGCGTGGGTGGCGCACCTGGAGGGGCGGCCGGTTTCCACCGCGGTGAACACCTACGCCCAGCGGCAGCGGCGCTATCGCAAGCGCATGACCGTTCTCATCGAAATGTACGAGGACAAGGGATGGCTGAGTCCGACATCGAGCAGGCGATCAAGCAAAGCGCCCAAGGCCCCGCCAAGGCGAGCGGCGACTCGGGCAGCGTCGAGCAGCACAGCCTCGCGGACCAGATCGAAGCGGACCGCTACCTCGAAAGCAAGAAGGCGAGCCGGGGCAAAGGGCTGAAGGTGAAGTTCGTGCAACTGGAGCCGCCGGGTACGGCGTGATGATGCTCAAGCAATTGATGACATCGTGGTTTGGCAGCAGCGGCAAGGCGCCGGCAGCGTCATCGCGTCCGCTGGTGCGGATCGTTCGCGCCAAGTTCGACTCGGCGCAGACCACGACCGACAACCGCCGCCACTGGGCCAATGCCGACGGCCTGTCACCCAATGCGGCCCTTTCGCCCGAGGTCCGGCGCATCCTGCGCAACCGGGCCCGCTACGAGGTCGCCAACAACTCGTACGCCAAAGGGATCGTTCTCACACTGGCCAACGACACCATCGGCACGGGCCCGCGCCTCCAGATGCTCACGAATGACACCAAGGCCAACGACATCATCGAGAAGTCATTCGAGCAGTGGTCGCGGGCGATCAACCTGCCCGAGAAGTTGCGCACCATGCGACTGGCACGGGCCGAGAGCGGCGAGGCCTTCGGCATTCTCACGAATAACCCGGCCGTCGAAGCGCCGGTCCAGCTCGATCTGCGACTCGTCGAGCCCGACCAGGTCACGAGTCCGCCGGGTCGCCTGCTCCGCATCGGCGAGGCGGACGGCATCACCTTCGATTCGTTCGGCAACCCGATCAAGTACACCGTGCTGCGTCGCCATCCGGGGGACGGCGGCATGTTCGGCTTTGGCGGCGAGTTCGACACCGTGCCTGCCGCATCGGTCGTCCACTACTACCGCGTCGATCGGCCCGGCCAGTGGCGCGGCATTCCCGACATCACGCCGGCACTGCCGCTCTTCGCCCAGTTGCGGCGTTACACACTCGCGGTCATCGCAGCCGCCGAGACCGCCGCCGACTTCGCGGCCGTGATCTACACCGACGCCCCGCCCAACGGTGAAGCCGAATCGCTCGAGCCGATGGACATCGTCGAACTCGAGAAGCGCCTGGCCACGGTCCTGCCCGGCGGCTGGAAACTCGGCCAGGTCCACGCCGAGCAGCCCGCGACGACATACGCCGAGTTCAAGCGCGAGATCCTCAACGAGATCGCGCGTTGCCTGAACATGCCTTTCAATGTCGCAGCCGGGAATAGCAGCGGGTACAACTACGCCTCCGGCCGGCTCGATCACCAGACCTACTACAAGTCGATCCGCGTCGAGCAGAACCACCTCCAGACGGCGGTCCTCGATCGGATCCTGCGAGCGTGGCTTGATGAAGCCGTGCTCGTCGAGGGGTTGCTGCCCCAGTCGATGCGAGCGATCGGCGTTGCCACGCCGCACACGTGGTTCTGGGATGGCATGGAGCACGTCGATCCCGCCAAGGAAGCGAATGCGCAGGCCACACGACTGGCCAACCACACCACGACACTCGCGACCGAGTTCGCCCGGCAGGGTCGGGACTGGGAAGAAGAACTGCGCCAGCGGGCGCGCGAAATCGCATTGATGAATGAACTGGGGCTGACCCCGACGCAGGCGCAGCCGCGCGCCGACAGCCCCGACGAGACAGACAAGGACGAAGAAGATGGCAAAGAGCAAGACGCCAACGCGATCAGCCGCATCGCCGCCTGAGCAGAGCACACCCTCGTCGATTGAAATCACCGCGCCTGCGCAGATCGATGTCGAGGCCGCGGCCGGCGAAGGGACGACGGCTTTGCCGCGTTTCAAGATGGTGGCGTACACCGGCAGCGCCATGCGTGTGGCTGCGTGGCGGCATCCTGTCATTCTCGACCTGGCGGGTCTGAACATTCCCTCGCAGCAAAGGCCAATCCGGTTCAGCCACGATCCGGCCTCGGGTGTCGGTCATACCGACACGATCCGTATCGAACAGGGACAACTCATCGCCTCGGGACTCGTCTCGCGCGACACGCCCACAGCCCGCGAGATCGTCACTTCCTCGAAGAACGGATTCCCCTGGCAGGCGTCGGTTGGCGCTTCGGTCGAGGAATTCGAGTTCATCCGTGAAGGGCAGAAGGTGCTCGTCAACGGCCAGGAGTTCGCCGGGCCGGTCAACGTCGTCCGCAAGGCGACGCTGGGCGAGATCAGTTTCGTGGACCTCGGGGCGGATGGAAAGACCAGTGTGAACGTCGCGGCGATCGCTGCGACTCAGGAGAACATCATGGACGGTGAAAACAAGGACAATGAGAACGGCACGAGTGTCTCCTCCACCAACGGAGTCGTTTCGGAGGCCACCGCGGAATCAGCGCCGTCGGCCGATGTCGCTGCCACGGGTGACACCAAACCCAGTGCCGTCGAGGACATTCGCGCTCAGGCGCTTGCCGAGACCAGTCGCATCGCGGCGGTCCGCCGCCTCTGCGCCGGCCAGCACGATGAGATCGAAGCCAAGGCGATTCGCGAGGGCTGGGATTCCACGCGCACCGAACTGGAGATCCTGCGCGCCAGTCGCCCCAAGGCACCGGCAGTCCATGTGCCCGACCAGAGTGTGAGTACGCAGATCCTCGAGGCGGCATGCTTGATTGCAGCGCGGTTCGAAGACCTGGAGAAGCACTGCGAGGAACGATCGCTCGACCTGGCGGCCAAGCGGTTCCGCGGCGGCATCGGGTTGCAGGAACTGCTCCTCGAAGCCGCATGGGCGAACGGGTACACCGGCCGCAACTTCCGCGACAGTCGTTCAGTCCTGAGGTTCGCGTTCAATCCCGGCATCGAAGCTGGAATAAGCACAATCGACATCGGCGGCATCCTGAGCAACGTCGCCAACAAGTTCCTCCTCGAAGGGTTCTTCTCGGTCGAACGCACCTGGCGCAACATCACTGCGGTGCGCAACGTGAGCGACTTCAAGACGGTGACGTCGTACCGGCTGGTGGGCAAGGACCAGTACGAGATCGTGGCGCCCGGCGGTGAACTCAAGCACGGCACGCTCGGTGAAGAGCAGTATACCAACAAGGCCGACACCTACGGGTTGCTGCTGGCCATCGATCGGCGTGACATCATCAACGATGATCTCGGCGCCATCACGACCGTGCCGCGCAAGCTGGGTCGCGGCAGCGGCCTGAAGATCAACGATGTGTTCTGGTCGATCTTCATGGCCAACACCGACTTTTTCAAGGTCGGCAACAAGAACTTCCTCAGCGGCGCCGACACGGTGCTCAGCATCGACGGCCTGACCAAGGCCGAAGTCGCCTTCATGGACCAGGTCGACGGCGACGGCAAACCGCTGGGAATGCTGCCCGCGATCCTCCTCGTGCCCACTTCTCTCAGTGCCGTCGGCACGCAGCTCTTCAAGAGCATGGAACTCCGCGACACGACCGCGAGCACGAAGTACCCCGTCTCCAACCCGCACCAGGGCAAGTTCCGCGTCGAGGTGAGCCGGTACCTGAGCAACGCCTCGTACACCGGCAACTCCGCCAAGGCGTGGTACTTGCTCGCCGATCCGACGGACCTGCCAGTCATCGAAGTCGCGTTCCTCAACGGACAGGAATCACCGACGATCGAGACGGCCGAAGCCGACTTCAACGTGCTGGGCATCCAGATGCGCGGTTACCACGACTTCGGGTGCGCGTTGCAGGATCCGCGTGGCGGAGTCCGCGCGAAGGGCGAGGCATGATCAGGCGCGGAATCTGAGTGATCAGTTCTCCGCGGCACACGTGAATCAGGAGTTTGAATATGACACAGGCAACATACGT